>NZ_JBFUHB010000006.1:0-217597 GCF_056402595.1 Sphingomonas sp. P3_C6 | reverse complement strand
GCGAACCGCCCGACGTCGCGGATGTAGTTGCGCTGCGTCTCGCGGCCGAACCGGCGTATATCCATCTCGTCGATGAGACGCTGGCGTAGCGGGCTGACGGCAATAATCGGGACAAGGCTGTTCATGGCAGGGCTCCTCTCGTGGAACCCCGATGCTCTGCCTGCCTCCCGCAGCGCTCAACCGGCGCGCAACGCTCGTTCGTTCACCTCAACCGCGCCGCACTAACCCTCCCGCGCAGCGGGTTCGTGCATCCACCGGTCGTGCCCATCGGCGCCACCAAACGAACGGCGCCTCTCGGATCGTTGTGCGGCAGCTTAACGACCGAGATGGGTCGCGTTTCTGCCGGAATTGCTCGGCAGCGCGAGTATCCGGGATCGGCGCGCCGGCACCGAAAAGTTCATCGGCCGGTTCGAGCATGTACTTACTTTTTTCCCGGCGGAGGCTGGGGCCAGTTGGGGGACGTTGGTAAACTGGCGTCGCGCTTCGCAACGACAGCCTTCTCACCTGGGCCCAGTTTCGGGTCGAACATGCCCCGCATGTTCAAGGATCGTCCGGGGGACGATCCGACCCGAAACTCCTCGCCGGGGAATAGGTACATGTCGGAAGGGTATGATTGCCGACCTGTTCCGGGGTCCATCGTGCAGCACAGGCCGCAGCTTTTGTGGCTCGATGGATGCCGGAACAAGTCCGGCATGACGGAAGTGTGCGCTTCGGGCCGGGTGACTCAAACCCCAGCGCGCCGGTTCGGCACCACTGCCGCCTTGAACGATCATATCGGTATGCTAGAATCAGCCCATCAGGCCGCTGACACCGGCCCTCCGACCGGATGTGCAGCATGACCTTTTCCCCGACCGCAACGCCAGTTCGCCTTGCCTTCGGGGACATCCATCATGCCTGCCATTTCCGTTTCCCATCTCTCCTGGTCGACGCCTGACGACCGTCCGATACTGACCGATCTCGACCTGAGCTTCGGCGCCGAGCGCGCGGGGCTGGTCGGGCGCAATGGCGTGGGGAAATCCACGCTGCTGAGGCTGATCGCCGGGCAATTGCCGGTCCAGTCGGGCCGCATTTCCGTCAACGGCACGATCGGCGTGCTGCGCCAGACCGTTCAACTCGACCCCGACGAAACCGTCGCCGATCTGTTCGGGGCGACCGATGCGATCGCCCTGTTGCGCCGTGCCGAACAGGGTGTCGCCGGCATCGAGGAGCTTGGCGAGGCCGACTGGACGATCGAGGAGAGGATCGCCTCGGCGCTCGGGCGGGTCGGGCTCGAGGCCGGGCCGGACACGCTGCTGACTACGCTGTCCGGCGGGCAGCGCACGCGGGCGAGCCTGGCGGGTGTTATATTCGCGGAGCCCGATTTCCTGCTGCTCGACGAGCCGACCAACAATCTCGACCGGGCCGGGCGCGATGCGGTGATGGCGCTGCTCGCCGGGTGGCGGGCCGGCGCGATCGTGGTCAGCCATGACCGCGCGCTGCTCGACAGGATGGATGCGATCGTCGAGATGACCGGCCTTGGCGCGACGCGTTATGGCGGCAACTGGACCCGCTATCGCGAGCGCAAGGCGATCGAGCTCGCGGCGGCGGAGCGCGACCTGGCCGAGGCCGAGCGCCATGTCGCCGAGGTCGCGCGGGCCACGCAGGAGACGGCCGAGCGCAAGGCGCGCAAGGACGGCGCGGGCAAGCGCAAGGGCGCGAAGGGCGACATGCCGCGCATCCTGATCGGCGCGCGCAAGGACCGGGCCGAGGACAGCGGCGGCGAGAACAGGCGCCTCGCCGAGCGGCAGCGGACCCAGGCGGCCGAGGCGGCGATGGCCGCGCGCGACCGGGTCGAAGTGCTTCAGCCCTTTTCGGTCACGATCGCGCCGAGCGGGCTGGCGGCGAACCGGACGGTGCTGGAGATGGACGGCGTGACCGCGGGCTATGCGCCGGGTGTGCCGGTGCTGCGCGATCTGTCACTGACGATCAGCGGGCCGGAGCGGATCGCGGTGACCGGACCGAACGGGTCGGGCAAGACGACCCTGCTGGGGCTGATCACCGGCACGCTGACACCGTGGAGCGGCACGGTGCGGGTGCCGGTCGATGTCGCGATGCTCGACCAGCGGGTGAGCCTGCTCGATCCCGACCGTTCGATCCGCGACAATTATGCGCGGATCAACGGGACGACCGACGAGAATGCGTGCCGCGCCGCGCTGGCCCGCTTCATGTTCCGGGCCGATGCCGCGTTGCAGATCGTGTCGACCCTGAGCGGCGGGCAGATGCTGCGCGCCGGGCTTGCCTGTGTGCTGGGCGGGACGAGGCCGCCGTCGCTGCTGATCCTGGACGAGCCGACCAATCATCTCGATATCGAGTCGATCGAGGCGGTCGAGGCCGGGTTGCGTGCCTATGACGGGGCGCTGCTGGTGGTGAGCCATGATGCGCCGTTCCTGGAGGCGATCGGCATCACGCGGCAGGTGGCGTTGGTGGTCTAGCGCACGCTGGTCTTGAGGCCCCCCTCCGTTCGGGCTGAGCCTGTCATCACCTTTTCACCCGGCCGGCCTGAGCGCTCAATAGTCGTTGCGCCGTTCCCGCTCGCGCTCGCGCTGGGCCTTGCGCTCTTCCCGCGCGCGCTTCTCGTCTTCCTTGCGCAGCTTGCGGCCGGCATTGCGGTCGGCCTCGGACTGGCTGGTCGTCGCCCAGTCGGCGGTCTTGCTGACGACCTTGACCGGCGCCGTCACGACGCTGGCGACGGTCCGGACGCACCCGCCGGCGAGCAGCGGGAGCAGCGCGGCCATGGGGAGGAGATAATGGCGCATGGTCACTTCTTTCACTTGGGGGCCGTCATCCTGACCCGGGCATCGCGCGCTTCTACGCCGATATAGGCGAAGTCGGTGAAGAAACCGTCGATACCAAGTGCAAGATATCGCTGGATTTCGTCCGAAAGACGGCCGTGACCGCGCGGATTTATGCCGACCCGGGTGGAGGGCGACAGGAAGAAATTCTCGGCACGGAAGGTCCAGGGATGGACACGCAGGCCGGCCGCATGGGCATCGGCGACGAGGGTCGATGGCGCGGCGTCGCCCTTGATGAGCATGTCCTTGTTGGGGCCGATGCCATAGGCATAGGCGGCGACCGCCTTCAGCCCTTCGGGCGTCGCCATTTCGGCATAGCTGGGGGCGGCGCCGTCGGCGGGCGCGCCGCTGGAATCCATCAGCTGGATCAGACGGATCCGGGTCAGCTTGTGCAGCGCCTTGAGGTTGTTCACCTCAAACGACTGGATGAACACCGGTGCGCTCGCGTCCGTCCAGCCGGCCGCCTTCAGCTGGGCGACCAGCCGCTCATCGGTGGGCAGGCCGATCGAGGCGAAATAGGTCGGGTGCTTCGTCTCGGGATAGATGCCGACGACACGGCCGCCGACCGAATGCTTCTTCGCCAGCACGATGATCTCGGCAAAGGTCGGCACCTCGAACTGGCCGTCATATTTGGCGTTGTCGGGGCGTAGCATCGGCAGCCGCTCTTTGGCGCGGAGCGTCTTCAGCTCGGCGAGGGTGAAATCCTCGGTGAACCAGCCGACATGCTTTTCGCCGTCGATCGTCTTCGTCGCCTTGCGTGCTGCGAATTCGGGATGCTTCGCGACATCGGTCGTCTCCGTGATGTCGTTTTCGTGCCGGGCGACCAGCACGCCGTCCTTTGTCGGCACCAGATCCGGCTCGATGAAATCGGCGCCCTGCTCGATCGCGAGTTCATAGGCCGCGATGGTATGCTCCGGGCGCATGCCGCTGACGCCACGATGGGCGATGACGATAGGCTTTGATGCAGGAACCACCGGCGTGGTTTGCCCGATCGCGGCCGCGGGCGCCAGCGCGAGAAGGCAAAGGACGAAATTTCGCGTGCGCAACGACTGACGAAAAAGTTTCACTATGCTATCCATTACCGGAAACGATCCTTCCCAAACGCGTTACCCCAGTCAGCCAGGAGGGGCGACCCCATGCACTTCACTATCAACGGCGAGACCTTCGAGGCCGAGCCCGATATCCGGACATCCCTGCTCGATCTGCTGCGCGAGCATCTTAGCCTGACCGGCACCAAGAAGGGGTGCGACCATGGCCAGTGCGGCGCGTGCACCGTCCTGGTGAACGGGCGACGGATCAATTCATGCCTGACGCTGGCGGTGATGCATCAGGATGATGACATTCTGACGATCGAAGGCCTGCGCAGCGCGGACAATCTTCATCCGCTGCAGGCGGCGTTCGTGAAGCATGACGGGTTCCAGTGCGGTTATTGCACGCCGGGACAGATCTGCTCGGCGGTCGGCATGCTCGATGAGGTGGCGAAGGGATGGCCGAGCCATGTCAGCGGGTCGCTGGAGGATATCGAGCTGACCGACACCGAGATATCGGAGCGGATGAGCGGCAATCTCTGCCGGTGCTCGGCCTATCCGAATATCGTGGACGCCATTCATGAAGTTGCCGGGCTTGCGCCCGCTGGTCGCGAGGTCGCCTCCTCATGAAGACGTTCGACTACGCAAAAGCGGACAGTCCCGAAGCTGCAGTGGCGGCGGGCGGGCGCTTCATCGCTGGCGGGACCAACCTGCTCGACCTGATGAAACTGCAGATCGAGACACCGGAGAAGCTGGTCGATATCAGCCGGCTCGATCTTGCCAGGATCGAGGAGCGCGAAGACGGGGGGCTGACGATCGGCGCGCTGGTGCCGAACAGCGATCTCGCCGCCGATCCGCGCATCATCAAGGGCTATCCGGTGCTGAGCCGGGCGCTGCTCGCGGGCGCCTCGGGGCAGTTGCGCAACAAGGCCTCGACCGGGGGCAATCTGCTCCAGCGGACGCGGTGCTATTATTTCTACGACACCGCCATGCCGTGCAACAAACGCGCGCCGGGATCGGGCTGTGCGGCGATCGGCGGGTTCAACCGCATCCTCGCCATCCTCGGCACCAGCGAGCAGTGCATCGCGACTCATCCGAGCGACATGGCGGTGGCGATGCGCGCGCTCGATGCCGTCATCGTCACGCTCCAGCCGGGCGGCGACCGGCGGCGGATCGCGATCCATGATTTCTACCGCCTGCCGGGCGACACGCCGCATATCGAAACGATACTCGAGGCAGGCGAGCTGATCACGCATATCGAGCTGCCCCCGCCGCCCGCGGGCACGCAGCTCTATCGCAAGGTGCGCGACCGGGCTTCCTATGCGTTTGCGCTGGTGTCGGTGGCCGGGATCGTCTCGGTCGAGGATGGGAAGATCGCGTCCGCGGCCCTCGCCTTTGGCGGCCTCGGGCCGATGCCGTGGCGTGATTCCGCGGTGGAGGCCGCGCTGATTGGCCAGGCGCCGTCGACCGCGGCGTTCGAGGCGGCAGCGGATGCCTTGCTGGCCGAGGCGAAGGGTTTCGGCTCGAACGACTTCAAGATCCCCCTCACCCGCCGCACGCTGATCGCCTGCCTGCGCGATCTGACGGCGCAATGAGCCGCAGGGCCAATGCCCTGAAGATGGACCGGCCGGTTCCGGTGAGCCTGCTCGATCACGGCGCACAGGGCCTGATCGGCGAAGGGATCGACCGCACGGAGGGGAAACTCAAGGTCTCGGGCACGGCGACCTATTCGGCCGAATATCGCTTCGACCGGCTGGCCTATGGCTATCTGGTCGGCGCCCCCTTTGCGCGCGGCACGGTGACCGGCATCGACGATGGCGCGGCGCGGGCGATGCCGGGGGTGATCGACGTTGTCACCGATTTCGACCGCTTCCTGCGCAACCCGCAGCAAGCGGGCAATCCCAAGGCGCCGACCCAGGGCGTGCGCGACGTCCGCTATGCCGGGGAGATCGTCGCGATCGTGGTCGCCGAAAGCTTCGAGCAGGCGCGCGACGCCGCCCAAGCCTTGCAGATCGAGCATGAGCCGGTCGAGGGGCGATTCGATTTCCACCGGTTGCGTGGCGAGGCGGAAAAGCCGGGGGATCGGCTGGTGCCCGCCCATTTCGAACAGGGCGATGTCGATGCGGCGATGCGCAAGGCCGCCTTTTCGGTCGACCGTATCTGGACCACCCCGAGCCAGAGCAGCGCGGCGATGGAGCCGCATGTGTCGATCGCCTCATGGGATGACGACAGGCTGACGGTCTTTGGCTCCTATCAGGTGGTCGCGCACAACCGGCTGCAGCTGGCCGATGCACTTGGGCTGAAGCCGGACCAGGTGCGGCTTGTGTCGCGCTATGTCGGCGGCGGGTTCGGGTCGAAACTTGGCCTCGCGCCCGAGGCGGTTGCCGCAGCCATCGCGTCGAGGGCGGTCGGCAGGCCGGTCAAGGCGGTGATGAGCCGCCCGCAGGTGTTCGAGACGACGATCCGGCGCTCGCAGACGGAGCAGCGGCTCCGGCTCGGCGCGGACGAGGATGGCGTGCTGACCGCGATCGGCCATGAGACGATCTGCAGCAATCTGCCTGACGAGCCCTATTTCGAGCCAGCCGGGGTGGCGACGCATTTCCTCTATGGCGGGGCGAACCGTCGGATCACGCACGACGTGGTCCGGCTGGACCAGCTTCTTTCCGGATCGATGCGCGCGCCCGGTGAAGGCAGCGGGATGCTCGCGCTGGAAACGGCGATGGACGAGCTGGCCGAAGCGGTTGGCCTGGATCCGGTCGAGCTGCGCAAGCGCAACGATCCCGACAAGGACCCCGAATCAGGTGTTCCCTATTCGACCCGGCAGTTGAGCCGGTGCCTCGACGAAGGCGCCGCCCGGTTCGGGTGGGACAGGCGCAATGCGACGCCGGGCACACGGCGGGAGGGCGAGTGGCTGATCGGCATGGGCGTGGCCGCCGCAGCGCGGAGCAATCTGTTGCGTCCCTCGGCGGCGCGTGTGGCGATCACGCCCGAGGGCAATGCCGTGGTCGAGACCGACATGACCGATATCGGCACCGGCAGCTACACCATCCTCGGCCAGATCGCGGGCGAGATGCTCGGGCTGCCGGCCGACCGGGTCGAGGTAAGGCTTGGCGACAGCGACTTTCCGCCTGCCGCGGGCTCGGGTGGCTCCTACGGCGCGACATCGAGCGGCTCATCGGTCTATCTCGCCTGCGAGGCGCTGCGCGAGCGGCTGGCCGAGGCAATGGATTGCCCGACCGAGGCGCTGACCCTGAAGGACGGGTTCGCCGTCGCGGAGAATCGCCGGGTGTCGATCGGGTCGCTGGTCGGTGACGGGATCGAGGCGACCGGGGAAATCTCTCCCGGGGCGCAGGCGAAGGAGACGCGGCAGGCCGCCTATGGCGCGCATTTCTGCGAGGCTGCGGTCAATGTCGTGACGGGCGAGGTGCGGGTGCGGCGGATGCTCGGCATGTTCGCCGCGGGGCGGATTCTCAACGCCAAGACCGCGCGCAGCCAGGCGATCGGCGGCATGATCTTCGGCATCGGCGCCGCGCTGACCGAGGACCTGATCCACGACCCGCGCAACGGCAAGATCGTCAACCGCGACCTCGCCGAATATCATGTGCCGGCACATGCCGATGTGCCGCATATCGACGTGACGTTCCTGACCGAGCGGGATGTTCACTCCAATCCGCTCCACGCCAAGGGGATCGGCGAGCTGGGCATCTGCGGTGCGGGTGCTGCGGTAGCGAATGCGATCTACAATGCGTGTGGCGTGCGCGTGCGGGATTTTCCCATCACGCTCGACAAGCTGCTGGCGGGGTTGCCGGATTTATGAGCTCTGTTCCCGTTCGTGCGGAGCTTGTCGAAGCACTGCCCTCTCCCTTGGCCAGAAGGGAAGAACAGCCCTTCGACAAGCTCAGGGCGAACGGAGTGAGAGTGCTGGAGTTACTATGACCAATTACAAGATGGACGCCGATCATCCCGGCCTCGCGCTCGATCGCGGGGTGCAGGATGTTCTGGGCAAGGGCGTGGACCGGATCGACGGCGTGCTCAAGGTCACCGGTGCGGCGACCTATGGCTATGAGCACTCGATCGACGATGTCGCCTATGGCTATCTGATCACGGCGCCCGCGGCGAAGGGCAAGGTCACCGGGTTCGATATCGAGGCGGCCCGAAGGGTGCCCGGCGTAATCGATGTCATCGTGGACGACCAGCGCGTGGCGCGACAGGCGGCGGGTTTCTCGCCGGCGCACGCCGGCAATGGCGAGATCGACCATTGGGATCAGGTACTCGGCGCCGCGATCGCCACCAGCTTCGAGGCGGCACGCGAAGCAGCGCGCGCGGTGCGTATGACGATCGAGGCGGAAGAAGGCCGGTTCGACACCATGGCGGGTGTCGCCGACGCGAGCGGGCCACCCAAGGATTCGCGCCTGCAGGACATGGCGATCGGCGATATCGATGCGGCGATGGCCGGCGCCGCGGCGAGCATCGACCAAGTCTATGATACGCCAAACCAGGTCCATGCCGCGATGGAACCGCATGCGTCCATCGCGGTATGGGAGGGCGAGAAGCTCACTCTCTATTCGAGCCTGCAGATCCTCAACGCCGCAAAACAGATCCTTGCCGGGGCGCTGGGCATGAAGGCGGAGAATGTCCGGATCGTCTCGCCCTATATTGGTGGCGGTTTCGGCGGGAAGATGCTCGGTCCCGAGGCGGTGATGGCTGCCATCGCCGCGCAACGCATCGGCCGTCCGGTCAAGATCGCGATGGCGCGGACGCAGCTGTTCCACAATGTCTATCGCCGCACCGATACGCACCAGCGGATCAGGCTGGCCGCCGACGAAGACGGGAAGCTCACCGCGATCGGCCATGACAGCGTGGTGAGCCAGGGGCCGGACGGTGGTTTCATGGAGCCGGTCGCGCTCGGCACCATCCCGCTCTACGCGGCGCCCGTCCGCCATTTTAGCCACAAGGTGGTGACGCTCGACATGGTCCAGGCGGGCGCGGTGCGGGCGCCGGGCGAGGCGGTCGGCATGCTCGCGCTGGAGAGCGCGATGGACGAGCTGGCCGAACAGCTCGGCCGCGACCCGGTCGATTTCCGCAAGCTCAACGAGCCCGAGACCGACCCCACCACGGGCCAGCCCTTCTCCACGCGCAGGCTGGTCGAATGCCTCGACCGCGGAGCGGAGATGTTCGGCTGGGCGCGGCGCGACCCGACGCCCGGATCGGTCCGCGATGGCGAATGGCTGATCGGCATGGGCATGGCAGCGGCGGTGCGGATCAACCTGCTGGTCGATTCCGAGGCACGCGTGACGCTTGGCACCAATGGCCGCGCCACGATCGAGACCGACATGACCGATATCGGCACCGGCACCTACACCATCCTGGCGCAGATCGCCGGGGAATCGCTGGGGTTGCCGATCCGCTGCATCGACGTGAAGCTGGGCGATACCGATCTGCCGCCCGGCGCCGGATCCGGCGGATCGTTCGGCGCGGCGAGCGCCGGGTCGTCGGTCGCGCTGGCGTGCGAGGATCTTGTCGCCGAACTGGCGAAGCGCATGGAGACCACGCCCGAGAACATGACGCTGAAGGATGGGCACGCCATCGCCGGCAACCGCCGCGTCGCGCTGGACGCGCTGGTCGGCAACGCGCCGATCGTCGCGACGGGCAAGATCAGCCAGGGCAAGAACGCTCGCAACTATAGCCAGGCGGCGCACGGCGCGCAGTTCGCCGAGGTCGCGGTAAACGCCGTGACGGGCGCGGTGCGGGTACGGCGCATGCTCGGCGTGTTCGAGGCGGGGCGGATCCTCAACGCGAAGACGGCGCGCAGCCAGGCAATCGGCGGGATGATCTGGGGCATCGGCTATGCGCTGATGGAAGGTGCCGAGCTGGATCCGCGATACGGTCAGTTCGTGAACCATGATCTCGGCGAATATCATGTGCCGGTGCATGCCGACGTGCCGCATCTCGACGTGCACTTCATCGAAGATCTGGACCATCACGCCAACCCGATCGGGGCGAAGGGCCTGGGCGAGTTGACAATCTCCGGCGCCGGGGCGGCGGTGACCAATGCGATCTACAATGCCTGCGGGGTGAGGGTGCGGGCATTTCCGATGACCCTGGACAAGGTGCTGGCCGGGTTGCCGCCGGTATGATGACACCGATCCCTTCTCCGATCGCTTCGCGCGACCTTGAGAAGCCTTGCCTTCACTACGGTGCCTCGACGTCGCTCGACACGAACGGATTTGGAATGCCCTATGGCCGATAACGACACCGTCCTCGCCGCAGCCGCCGCCTGGAAGGGCGCGCCGATGGCGATCGCCACGGTCGTCTCGACCTGGGGCTCCGCGCCGCGCCCGCGCGGCAGCCATATGCTGGTTCATGCCGATGGCCGGTTCGAAGGCTCGGTCTCGGGCGGCTGCGTGGAGGGCGACATACTGGCCACCGCCGCCGAGGTGATCGGAGGGGCACCGTTCCAGGTTAAGAAATACGGGGTGGCCGATGCCGCCGCCTGGGAAGTCGGCCTTCCTTGCGGCGGCGAGATCGCGGTGATGGTGCAGCCGGTTTCTGCCGAAGGCTTCGATCCCGAGCTGTTCGACCGGATCGCCGCGGCGCGTGACGCGGGCAAGGCGCTGACGATCGCGACCGACCTCGAGACCGGCCACAGCGATGCACGGCCGCTGGAGACGGGATCGGCTTTCCTCAATCGTTATGACCCGCCCCGGCGGCTGCTGATCATCGGTGCGGTGCAGATCGCGCAAGCGCTGGCCGGGCTGGCGCGAGAGCTTGGCATCGCCACGGTGGTGATCGACCCCCGCGCGCGCTTCCTGACCGAGGAGCGTTTCCCCGGCGTGACGCTTGACGATCGCTGGCCAGACGAAGCGGTCGCCGCTTATGCGCCCGGGCCTTCCACGGCGGTGGTGACGCTGAGCCACGACACCAAGATCGACGACCCCGCCCTGATCGCCGCCCTCGCCGCTCCGACCGCCTATGTCGGTGCGCTCGGTTCCCGCCGCAGCCACGCCGCGCGACGGGAACGCCTTGCCGCGCAAGGGATTGGGCAACAGGATCTCGATCGCATAGATGGCCCTGTCGGGATCGACATCGGCGCGATCGGGCCAGCCGAGATCGCGCTGTCGATCGCGGCGGCGATGGTGGGTGCCTTTAATTCACGGGACGACAAGACTGCATGATCCATGTCGAGAAGACCGTATTGATCCTGCTTGCCGCGGGGCGTTCCGAGCGTTTCGGCGATCTGGACAAGCTTGAACAGCCGTTTCTCGGTCATCCGCTCGCGATGCATGTCGTGACAGCGCTGGAGGACGTTCCCTTCCAGTCGCGCATCGTGGTCAAGAACGGCACCGACCTGGATTTCGCGAGCCGCGGATACAAGGTCATCCATAATGACGAGCCGATGGTCGGCATGTCGCGCTCAGTAAAGCTGGGTGTGCAATCGGCGCGCGACAGCGGCGCGGAGGCGGTCATGATCGCACTTGCCGACATGCCGCGCGTAACGGCATCGCATGTCTATCACCTGATCGAGGCGGTGGACGCCCGCCATTCGGTGGCCGCGTCGAGTGACGGGGTGCGCCCCTGCCCTCCTGCCGTGTTCGGCGCGGACCGGTTCGAGTTTTTGCTGGCGCTCGAGGGCGATGCCGGCGCGCGCGACCTGGTGCGGGCGGGGCGGCATGTCGTGACCTCGCCGGCAGAGTTGATCGATATCGATACCCCGGAGGATCTGGAAAGGCTCAGGGCGCTAGCTTTCTAAAGCCCCTCCCCTTCCGGGGAGAGGCTTTTTGGTCACTCGTGCCGCAGGGCGTCGATCGGGTTCAGCGAGGCAGCGCGCCTTGCAGGGAAATAGCCGAACACCACGCCGATCACTGCCGACACCCCGAACGCGATCAGGTTGATCTGCGGGACGAACAGCCAGGGCAGGCCACCCAAGGACGATAGCGCGAAGACGGCGATCTGCGCGATCAGCAGGCCGATGATACCGCCGAGCATCGACAGCGCCACCGCTTCGACAAGGAACTGGGTCAGCACCTCGCGCGCCACCGCACCGATTGCTAGGCGGATACCGATCTCTCGCGTCCGCTCGGTCACCGAGACCAGCATGATGTTCATGATCCCGATACCACCGACCAGCAGCGAAATGGCGGCCACTGCCGTCACGATCTGCGTCAGCAGCGTCGTGGTGCCCGTGAGTGTGTCGGATATCTGCTTGGTGTCGAAGATGTTGAAATCGTCGGTCTTGCTACCGGTAATGTTACGGCGCTCACGCAGCAGGTCCTCGATCCCGGACTGCACCGTCGCCGTCGAATAGGCCTGGTCGACGCCGACCAGGATCAGGCGCACGTCGGTGCTGCCGATGAAACGGCGCTGCACTGCCTTGATCGGCATGATCACCACATCGTCCTGATCGCCACCGAAACCAGCCTGACCGCGTGTCGAAAGAACGCCGATCACGTCGCAGGAAATGCCGCCGATGCGCAGCCGCGTGCCCACTGCCGCGCCGCCACGATAGAGATTCTGGCTGACGGTGCTGCCGATAATGCACACGGCCTTGCCAGCCTGTTCCTCGATTGGGGTGAAGACACGGCCAGCCGTCAACGGCCAGGGCTGGACGTCGAAATAGCCGGCGGTGGTGCCGTTGATCGTGGTCGACCAGTTGGCCCCTTCATAGATGGCGGTGGCGGTCGATTGCGCCTGCGGTGCGACCGCAGTGACTCCGGCGATCTGTTCCCTGATCGCCGTGACGTCCTCAGGCTTGAAATCGGGCGGACGCGGTCCGCCGCCGCCGCGTCCGAAACCCTGACCGGGACGGACCTGCAGGACGTTGGTGCCGAGCGCCGAAATCGATTTCTGCACGGCCGCCGTAGTCGCTTGGCCGAGCGTGACCATGGTCACGACCGCCGCGACGCCGATGATGATGCCCAGCGTCGTCAGGAACGACCGCAGCTTGTGACGGAGGATCGAGCGGATCGCGAGGAGGAAGGTCGTGCCGAGCATTATCCTTCTCCCCCTCCCGCTTGCGGGAGGGGGACGGGGGGTGGGCTCCCGGCTTCCAGGAACGGTACGTCTGGGCAGAGCGCGAGCCCACCCCCGACCCCTCCCGCAAGCGGGAGGGGGGAAGAAAGAAGATCGCTCACGACACCTTCTCCCCTTCGTGGTGGTTGGTGTCGATGCGCTCCACCAGCCCATCCTTGAAGTGGACGATGGTGCGCGCAAAGGCCGCCATTTCCGGTTCGTGAGTCACCATCAGCACCGTGATGCCGGCATCGCGGTTGAGGCCGCTGAGCAGTTCCATGATCTCGACCGAACGTTCCGAATCCAGATTGCCGGTCGGTTCGTCGGCGAGGAGCACGTCGGGTGAGGTGACGATCGCGCGGGCGATGGCAACACGCTGCTGTTGGCCGCCCGACAGTTCAGCCGGCGTATGATCCCACCATTTGGCGAGGCCGACCTTGTCGAGCGCGGCCATCGCCGCGTCGTGCCGCTCCTTTTTCGCATCCCCACGATAGAGCAGCGGCAGCTCCACATTCTCCAGCGCCGTGGTGCGCGCGAGAAGGTTGAAGCCCTGGAAAACGAAACCGAGATACCGACGCCGGAGCAAGGCGCGCTGGTCGCGATCCAGCCGCTCGATATGGTGGCCGCGAAACAGGAAGGTCCCGGAACTCGGCACGTCGAGACAGCCCAGAATGTTCATCGTGGTCGACTTGCCCGATCCGGAGGCCCCCATCACCGCGATGAAATCGCCCTGCTGGATGTCCAGGTCGACGCCTTTCAGCGCCTTGAACGCGGTTGCACCCTCACCATAGGTCTTGGTGATGTTGCGCAATCGGATGAGCGGCGCCGCGACATCCACCGCCGATGCCTTACTGGCCACCGGGCTGCCCACCACCTGCGCCGCCCGCACCGCCGGGCCTGCCCGACCGGCGGCGCTGGCCGCCACCGCTCGATGCGCTGTCGCCGCTGAGCTGCCCGGTGATGACCTGATCGCCAGGCTTCAACGAACCGCCGATCACTTCGGTCACCGAACCGTTGGTCACGCCAGTCGTGATCTCGACCGGTTTCGGCTGGCCGTCGTCACCCTTGATATAGACGGTCTGCTTTGCGCCTGCGCCCATCGTCGCGGTGCGCGGTGCGCCCCCACCACCGCCGCGGCGGCCGCCGCGCGGGACGAGTGCTCCGGCAATGCCGCCGCTCGGAGACGCGGAGGGCGCCGCGGCCGGTTTGAAGCGCAGTGCCGCATTGGGGACGAGCAGGACGTTGCTGCGGGCGTTGGTCACGATATCTGCCGTTGCGGTCATGCCCGGCCGCAACTGCTGGTCGGCATTGGCGACGCTGAGCGTGGCGCCATAGGACACGACCTGTGCGGTGGTGGTACTGGCAGTCGTCGTGGCCGTCTGCGCGCTCAGGTTCGACCCGAGATCGACGCGGGTGATGCCGGCCGGAAAGGTCTTGCCCGGAAAGGCGTCGACCGTGAACGTCGCCTGCTGGCCCTGCTTGACCGATCCGACATCGGCCTCGTCGATCGCGACCTCGAGCTTCATCGTCGACAGGTCCTGCGCGATGACGAACAGCGTAGGCGTATTGAACGACGCGGCGACGGTCTGGCCCTGATCGATCTGGCGGGCGAGCACCACGCCGGTCACCGGCGACCGGATCACCGTCTTGGTCAACTGGGTGGCGTTGGACGAGAGCGCAGCGCGGTTGGACACGACATTGGCCTGGGCGGCGCGCAGATTGGCGACGGCGCGATCACGATCGGCGATCGCCTGTTCCATCTCGGTCTTCGCGGGCACGCGGCCGCCCGAAAGCCGGCTGACCTCCTGCAGGCGCGAAAGCTGTGCGTTCGCCTGGGCAAGCGTCGCCTGGTTTTGCCCCACCGTGGCAACCGACGCATCCAGTGCCGCCTTGCTCTGGTTCACCGCATCCTGGAACCGCGAGGGATCGACCAGGGCGAGCGGCTGGCCGGCCACCACGCGATCATTCACCTCGGCGAGCACCTTGGTCACCAGGCCCGACAGTTCCGAGCCGACCTGGACCTGGTTGGTCGGGGCAAGCTTGCCGGTGGCCGAAACGGTGACGGACAGCGACCCGCGACGTACATCCTCGGTCGCGTACTTGCTCTCGGGGGCGCCGGCGAAATAGTTCTTCGCGACGAGCAGGAGCAGAACCACGCCGACAGCGATGGCCACCCATTTGAGGTAGCGCCGCCAAGCCGGGACGGGCTTTACGCCGAGAAATTCGTCGGTGTCGGTGCTGGTCGGATCGGCCATGGTCATTCCTGGGTCGGTTGCGTCGTCGGGGCCTGGGGCACGGTCGTGCTGTCCCAGCCGCCGCCAAGGGCGAGATAGAGCTGGACGAGCGCCTGGGCCTGATCGGCCCTGGCGTTGGAGAGCCCGTTCTGCGCGGAGAGCAGGGCGCTCTCATTGGTGTTGAGCGTGGTGATGTCGGTCAGGCCGGCACGATACTGGCTGCGCGACAGGATGGCGCTGTTGTTCGAGGCGTCGAGCGCGATGGCGAACTGCGCCTGCCGGTCCTTCGCCGCCTGAAGCGCGGTCAGCGCATTCTCGACATCCTCCAGCGAGGTCAGCACGGTCTGCTTGTAGAGGGCAAAGGCACCTTCCGCCGCCGCGCGCTGCGAGCGGACCTGGGAGCGGACCCGGCCGCCGTCGAAGATGAGCTGGCTGAGGCTCGCGAACAGACTGCCGGTGATGACGTCGGCCAGCCCACCGAACGAGGCAGCGGCGGTACCGATGTTCCCGGTGATGCCGAGCCTGGGATATAGCTGCGCCTCGGTCACGCCGATCTGCGCGGTGGCGGCGGCGAGGCGGCGTTCGGCCGCGCGCACGTCGGGACGCTGGCGCAGCGTGTCGGCCGGAATGCCCACCGCGATCGACGCCGGACCCGACGGGATCGGTGCCGTCGCCTCGAGTTCCGCCTTGAGCGCGCCGGGCGCCTGGCCGGTCAGCACGCCGAGCCGGTTGACCGCGCTCTGGTAATTCTGCTCGAGCGACGGAATGGTCGCCGCGGTCTGGGCGCGTTGCGCACGGGACTGCTCGACATCGAGCGAGGACACCAGCCCCGCCTGGACGCGAAAACCACTGATTTCGAGATTGTCGTCCTGGATGCCGAGCGAATTGCGCGCAATGGCAAGGCTGGCCTGGGCCTGGCGGGCGAGGATATAGTTGCGCGCCGCCTCTGATGCGATCGACGTCTGCACCGTGGCGAGATCATAGCCACTGCCCGCGTAGCTGGCGCGCGATGCCTCGACGCTGCGGCTGATGCCGCCGAAAAGATCGACCTGATAGGAGGCGTCGGCGCCGAGCGACAGGCTGTCGCGCGGCCCGACGGTGTCGATCAGGCCACGGCCGTAACTGGCCGATCCCGACACGGTCGGCACGCGCTGGGTGCGAGCCTGCACAAGCGATTCACGAGCCTGGCGCAACCGTGCGACGGCCTGCGCGATATCCAGATTGCCGCTGCGCGCACGCTCGACGATCGAGGTCAGCAGCGGATCGTTGAAGCTGGTCCACCAGGCCGAGATATCGGCCGCCTGCGCAGCCGGCACGGCGGTGGAATAGCCGCCGGGCACGCCAAGCGCTCCGGCTGCGGGCGGAGCATAGTCCGGACCGACCACGCACGCCTGGAGCGGCAGGGCGACGGTGAGCAACAGAAGGATGCGCTTGCGAAACATACCAGCACAGATGGCTATGCGGCCGATGTGGGTCCATCGAAATATTGTCGCAATTTGTCGCCCGGCCGGCTCAAGACCTCAATTTACGGTGGTGCCGGCCCTGTCCAGGCACTGCCCTTCTTCGCTACTGGCGAGCAGAAGAACAGTCCCTCCACAGGGTCACGGGAATAGCAGCGTGATCGCTATTCCATCTCCAGGATCACGGCATCCACGGCGAGACTGTCACCAGGCGCCGCGTTGATCGATTTGATCCGGCCGGTCTTTTCGGCGCGCAGGATATTCTCCATCTTCATCGCCTCGACCACGGCGAGCGGCTGGCCCGCCTCGACCTTGTCGCCGGCCGCGACGTCGAGCCGCATGAGCAGACCGGGCATCGGCGCGAGCAGGAATTTGGAGAGGTCCGGCGGGATCTTCTCGATCAAATATTTGGCGAAGGGCGCGACATGCGCGGGGAGCACGCGGGCGCGATGCGCCGCGCCTCGGGCGGTCAGGCGGAAGCCCCCACTGGCGCGGGCGATCTTCACGATCAGCAGTTCGTCGCCGATCTCGGCCTCGATCACGCGATCGCCGGGCGTGAATTCCAGCGCGATGTCGAGATCCTCGCCATCGACGCCGATGCCGTCGGTCGAGATGCCCACCGCGTGCTCCATATCGCCGATCTTCACCACCCAGTCGGACGGCGGCTGGAGCCGCCGGCCGAGCTGGCCGTCGATGCGACGGGCACGGTCGGCCTCGGCGGTCGCCGCGAAAGCGGCGATGGCGGCGAGGCTGCGGATAAGCTCAGGCGATGCCGGGGCACCGTGGAAGCCGTCGGGATATTCCTCGGCGATGAAGCCCGTGGTCAGCGCACCGGCACGGAAGCGCGGGTGCTGCATCAGCGCCGAGACGAAATCGAGATTATTGCCCGGCCCCTCGATCTCGAACGTATCGAGCGCGGCGATCTGCGTGTCGATGGCCTCTTCGCGGGTCGGTGCCCAGGTGATCAGCTTGGCGATCATCGGGTCGTAGAACATCGACACCTCGCCGCCCTCGCGCACGCCGTCATCGACGCGGACATAGGCGTCCACGCCTTCTTCTCCCCTCCCGCTTACGGGAGGGGTCGGGGGAGGGCTTGTCTCAAGTGCGGCGTTTGTGACCGGCCCTCCCCCAGCCCCTCCCGCACGCGGGAGGGGGGTATAAGGCGTGTCGGCGCTGGCCGGTGGGTTATACCGCACCAGCCGCCCGATCGACGGCAGGAAGCCGCGATAGGGATCCTCGGCATAGACGCGGTTCTCGATCGCCCAGCCGGTCAGCGTGACATCGTCCTGGCTGAAGCCGAGCGGCTCGCCCGCCGCGACGCGGATCATCAGCTCGACCAGATCGAGACCGGTGACGCACTCGGTGACCGGATGCTCGACCTGGAGCCGGGTGTTCATTTCGAGGAAGTAGAAACCCTGCCCCGTCTCGTCGGCGCCGGAGACGATCAGCTCGACCGTGCCGGCGCTGAAATAGCCGACGGCGCGTGCCAGCGCGACGGCCTGCTCCCCCATCGCCTTGCGCATCTCGGGCGTGACGAAGGGTGACGGCGCCTCCTCGACGACCTTCTGGTGGCGGCGCTGGATCGAGCATTCGCGCTCGCCGAGATAGACGATGTTGCCGTGCTGGTCGCCCATCACCTGGATTTCGATGTGGCGCGGGCTCTCGATGAATTTCTCGATGAACACGCGGTCGTCGCCGAAGCTCGCCAGGCCTTCGCGCTTGGTCGCGTCGAAGCCTTCGCGGACGTCCTGCTCCGAATATGCGAGGCGCATGCCCTTGCCGCCGCCGCCGGCCGAGGCCTTCATCATCACCGGATAGCCGATGTCAGACGCGATGCGCACGGCATGCTCGGTGTCGTCGATCTCGCCGAGGAAGCCGGGCACGACATTGACCCCGGCTTGCTTGGCGAGCTTCTTGGATTCGATCTTGTCGCCCATCGCGGCGATGGCATTCGGCGGCGGCCCGACGAACGCGATACCGGCCTCGGCGCAGGCGCGCGCGAAGCTCTCGCGCTCGGAGAGGAAGCCATAGCCGGGGTGGATACAGTCGGCGCCGGTTTCCTTGGCGGCGAGGAGGATCAGCTCAGCCTTGAGATAGCTCTCGGCGGCCGGTGCCGGCCCGAGGCGGACGGCTTCGTCGGCCATCAGCACATGCGGGCTGCGCGCATCGGCATCGGAATAGACTGCGACGGTGGCGATGCCCATCTTCTTGGCGGTGCGCATGACGCGACAGGCGATTTCGCCACGATTGGCGACCAGGATTTTCTTGAACATCAGCGATTCCACATCAGCGACTTGAGCTGCGCCGTGCGCGCCGTGGTCAGGCGCGTCTTGCAGCCGGCGATCGTCATCGACTGCATCGAACCGCCGGCGAATTCGCCGCCCTCGATCACGCATTCGGTATCGCGATACTTCAGCCAGGCGCGCTGGCTTTCTAGCAGCGCGGCCGCATAGCCGAAGCCGCCGCCGCGCGAGGTGTTCTGCGCGTCGCGGCCCTTCATATAGGCCAGGGTCGCGCGCCAGACCCGGGTCATCTCGGCATCGGCACGGGCATAGGATGTCCCAGCGGACCGAGTCATCTGCGCCTGGGTCTGCGGGGCTGCGACGAGCAGCGCGAGGGTCAGCAACATGTCTTGTCCTTCCGCATCGGCTCTTCGCCCTCCATCGGCACGAGGCCGAGCTTGTCGAACAGCGCGGCGTCGGCGCCGCCGCCGGCATTGCCGGTGGTCAGCAGCTTCTCGCCAGTGAAGATCGAGTTGGCGCCGGCCATGAAGCACAGCGCCTGGGTCGCCTCGCTCATGCTTTCGCGGCCGGCGGAGAGGCGGACCATCGACAGCGGCATGGTGATGCGCGCGACGGCGATGGTGCGGACGAACTCGATATCGTCGATCTGGGCCAGCGGCGTGTCGGCGAGCATGTCGCCCAGCACCGTGCCCTTGACCGGCACCAGCGCGTTGACCGGCACGCTCTCCGGATGGCGCGGCAGGGTGGCGAGCGCGTGGACGAAACCGACCCGGTCGGCGCGTGTCTCGCCCATGCCGACGATGCCGCCGGAGCAGACATTGATGCCGGCCTGGCGCACATTCTCCAGCGTATCGAGCCGGTCCTGGAAGGTCCGCGTCGTGATGACGTCGGCATAATGTTCTGGCGAGGTATCGATATTGTGATTGTAGTAATCGAGGCCGGCCTTGGCGAGCTGGTGCGCCTGATGCGGTTCCAGCATGCCGAGCGTCATGCAGGTTTCGAGGCCCATCGCCTTCACGCCCTCGACCATGGCGACGACCGCGCCCATGTCGCGGTCCTTGGGGTTGCGCCATGCCGCGCCCATGCAGAAGCGCTGCGATCCGGCCGCCTTGGCCTCGGCTGCGGCGGCGAGCACTGCCTGGACCTCCAGCAGCTTCTCGGCCTTCAGGCCCGAGTCTGCCGAAGCCGACTGGGAGCAATAGCCGCAATCTTCCGGGCAGCCGCCGGTCTTGATCGAAAGAAGCGTGCAGAGCTGCACTTCGCCTGCCGCATGGTGCGCGCGGTGGATCTCGGCGGCGCGGAAGACGAGTTCGGTGAAGGGGAGATCGAAGAGAGTGGCGATTTCCTGGCGGGTCCAGTCGTTTCGAACCTGCTCCTCCCTGTATCCCCGCGCAGGCGGAGATCCAGCGTCACACACGTCACGCTCTTGACTCTGGACCCCCGCCTGCGCGGGGGAACGGCTTAGTTCCAGGGTCTCACTCATTCAGCAGCTTCCTCGATCGGGGGCAGATTGTGCCCCAGCAATTTCAATACTTCGCCGGCCGCATTGACCAGGTTGGTGCCGGGACCGAAGATCCCCTGCACGCCGGCGTCGCGCAGATACTGGTAATCCTGCGCCGGGATTACGCCACCCGCGATCACCTTGATATCGCCCCGGCCCGCCTCACGCAGATGGCCGATCAGCTCCGGGATCAATGTCTTGTGCCCCGCCGCGAGCGACGACGCGCCGACCACGTCGACGTCCGACGCGATGGCGAGATCGGCGGCTTCCTTCGGTGTCTGGAACAGCGGACCGGGCACCACCTCGAAGCCGAGATCGCCGAATGCCGACGATACCAGGTTCGCGCCGCGATCATGCCCGTCCTGCCCCATCTTGGCGACGAGCAGCCGCGGCTTGCGGCCCATGCGGTGGGTCAGCGACGTGACCCCGTCGATCAGGCCCAGCCAGCGCCGGTCGAACTCGTGGGCGCCGCCATAGATGCCGGAGACCGGCGTCGGGCTGGTGCCGTAGCGGCCGAACACATCCTCCATCGCCTGGCTGATCTCGCCCAGGGTCGCACGCTGGCGGGCGCATTCGACCGCGAGGCCGAGGACATTCTCCGTACCGCGAGCGCCCTCGCGCAACGCATCGAGCGCAGCACGGCATTTGTCCTCGTCACGGCCGGCCTTGGACTTTTTGATCCGTGCGATCTGCGATTCCCGCACCGCGACATTGTCCACGTCGAGGATGTCGATCGCATCCTGTTCGGCGAGCTTGTACTTGTTGACGCCGACGATCACGTCCTCGCCCATGTCGACGCGCGCCGCCCGGCCCGCCGAGGCTTCCTCGATCATCGCCTTGGGCCAGCCCGCCGCGACGGCCTTGGCCATGCCGCCCTCGGCCTCGATCCGCTCGATGATCTCCCAGGCCTTGTCGTAGAGTTCCTGGGTCAGGCTCTCGACATAATAGCTGCCGCCGAGCGGATCGACGACATGGGTCATGCCGGTCTCCTCCTGCAGCACGATCTGCGTGTTGCGCGCGATGCGGGCAGAGAAATCGGTCGGCAGGGCGATCGCTTCGTCGAGCGCGTTGGTGTGCAGGCTCTGCGTCCCGCCGAGCATCGCGGCCATCGCCTCGATCGTGGTGCGGATGACGTTGTTGTACGGGTCCTGCTCCGTAAGGGACACGCCCGATGTCTGGCAATGGGTGCGCAGCATCTTGGAGCGCTCGTCCTTCGCGCCGAGATCGGTCATCACCCGGTGCCACAGCTTGCGCGCCGCGCGCAGCTTGGCGACTTCCATGAAGAAGTTCATGCCGATCGCGAAGAAGAAGCTCAGGCGCCCCGCAAACGCATCGAGATCGAGCCCCGACGCCATCGCCGCCTTCGCATATTCGCGCCCGTCGGCGATGGTGAAGGCAAGCTCCTGAAGCTGCGTCGCTCCGGCTTCCTGCATGTGATAGCCGGAGATCGAGATCGAGTTGAACTTCGGCATGTGGCGCGAGGTGTAGCCGATGATGTCCGAGATGATCCGCATGCTCGGCTCGGGCGGGTAGATGTAGGTGTTGCGGACCATGAACTCCTTCAGGATGTCGTTCTGGATCGTGCCGTCCAGCTGTTCCTGCGGAACCCCCTGTTCCTCGCCCGCGACGATGAAGAAGGCGAGGATCGGGATGACCGCGCCGTTCATCGTCATCGACACCGACATCTTGTCGAGCGGGATGCCGTCGAACAGGATCTTCATGTCGTCGATCGTGTCGATCGCCACGCCGGCCTTGCCGACATCGCCCGTCACGCGCGGATGATCGCTGTCATAGCCGCGATGCGTGGCGAGATCGAACGCGACCGACAGGCCCTTCTGCCCTGCGGCAAGGTTGCGACGGTAAAAGGCGTTGGACGCCTCCGCGGTCGAGAAGCCGGCATATTGCCGGATCGTCCAGGGCCGCCCGGCATACATCGATGCCCGCACGCCGCGGGTGAACGGCGCGAAGCCCGGCAGGCCCGGGTCGATATCGGCCGTGTCCTCCGCAGTATAGAGCGGCTTGACCGCGATGCCCTCGGGCGTCTGCCAGGTCAGGTCCTTGCCCTTCACCTCCTTGGCGGCGGCGGCGGTCCAGGCGTCCAGGGTGGGTTTATCAGCCATTATCGTTCCCCGGCAAAGGCCGGAGCCCCGTAGCGGGCCGCTCGCAACTTACCCCGGCCTTCGCCAGGGAAAAAGAAACTGAGAGTGTCATCACGCCCCCCGGAACGCCGGCTTGCGCTTCTGCAGGAAGGCGATGCCGCCCTCCATCGAATCCGCGGAGCCCCGCGCGGCACGCTGGTTCTCGGCCTCGCGGAGCATCGCGGTCGCGTAATCCACCTCGAGCGCATGAGCGAGCCCACGGCGCATCAGGCCGAGCGCGACCGTCGGCCCCGCCGCCAGCCGCTCGGCCAACGCGAAGGCTTCGGCATCGAGCGCATCGTCGGCGGCGACCTTGTGGATCATGCCCCAGTCGAGCGCTTTCGCCGCCGGCACCCGCTCGCCGAGCATCATCATCTCGGTCGCGCGCGCCTTGCCGATCAGCCGCGGCAGCATCCAGCTCGCGCCACCATCGGGCACCAGGCCGATATTGACGAAGGCCTGGAGGAAATAGGCGGTCTCGCTCGCCACACAGAAATCCGCGGCAAGCGCCAGGCTGCAGCCGATGCCCGCCGCCGGCCCACGCACCGCGCTCACCACGGGCACGCCGAGATCGGCGATGGCCGCGATCGTCCGGTTATAATGCTCGGTCAGCGCCTTATAGGTCGTCTCGCCCGGATTGTCCGAACCAAGCGCACCGCCCCCGACATCGGCGCCGGAACAGAAAGCCCGGCCCGCGCCCGCGAACAGGACCGCGCGCGCGCCGTCGAGATCGGCCAGCGCCTCGCGCAGCTCGTCGAACATCGCCGGCGCCGCGGCATTGAGGCGGTCGGGCCGGTTCAGGGTCAGCACCAGCACGTCACCCCGACGCTCGCTCAGGATATGCTCATAGGCCATCAGTGATCCCCCTTCGGCGTTTCCATGATCTCGGTCAGCACGCCGCCCATGTCCTTCGGGTGGACGAAAAAGATCGGCGTGCCATGCGCGCCGATGCGCGGCTCACCCAGGACGCGCGCGCCCTTCGCCTCGAACCAGGCCTTCGCCTCCTGGATGTCGGGCACTTCGTAGCAGAGATGGTGCTGCCCGCCGGCGGGGTTCTTCGCGAGAAAGCCGTTGATCGGCGACGTCTCGTCATAAGGCTCGATCAGCTCGATCTGGGTGTTGGGCGTGTCGACGAAACACACCTTCACGCCCTGCGCAGGCAGGTCGAACGGTTCATGGATCGTCGTCGCGCCCATCACGTCGCGGTAGAAAGGAATCGCGTCCGCGATGGAGGGCGTCGCCACGCCGACATGGTTGAGCCGGCCGATTAGCATGTCTTCATCCTCGTCTCATGCGGCAGCACATAGCGACCGCCCTTGCGGGTCCAGGTTTCCGTAAAATTGCGGCTGCCGGTGTAGCGGATGGTGAAGGACTTGCCCGGCACAATCGCGACGATCTTGCCGTCGATAATGGTTGCCCCGCTCTCGACTGCCCCCTCGTTGCTATAAGACAGCCGGACCAACGCGACAGATTTGGGGGCATCGCGCCTCAGTTCGGTCAGCTCGAAATAGGTACAGTCATATCCTTGCCCTGACGAGGCGCCCTCGGCGTAAATCGTTGGAGCAGGGCCGAACCAGTCAGTGATCGACACGGCCTCAGGCGCCCCACCGTGCGGATAGCCTGACATCGCCTCCGGCCATTTTCCCTTTACGATGAAGTCTCCATCTTCCCATTCGAGATAATAGATGCTCAGATAACCTGACGTCTGCTGGGCGACTCCGGGAAGATAGGTGGATGTCACTAGCGCCTGTTTGGTGCCGGCAATCTTATCCAGCCACACAAGCTTTTCGGCGGTCGTCTCGGGTGCGGCGCTGCCCATATCTGCTGCCTGTATCACCGGCGAGTCAGCGTCGAAAACCGCTCTGAAGGCGCTTTGAAGCATCGTCGGCGAGGGTGACTCCGCCTCCGGAGAAGGCACGGCCGCCGGCGACGGCGCTGCGACCGCATGCTCGTTCGCGGTGCTCGACTGCGCCACATTCCCGCCGGAAGCAGCATTGTTTCCACCGCACCCGCCAAGCATCAGTCCAACCGCGCAAAGCACCCCCCAGGCGATGCCTGTCGGCGCGCGATCGAGGCGGCCGCCGATGATCACTGCGCCGGCTCGGCCTTCTTCTCGGGCGCGCGCACCGGGACCTGCCCGAAGGTGTAGCCACATGCCTCGACCACCTGCTTGATCGGCGCTTCGCTGGCCGGGCCGGGAATGGTCGCGTCGACGACGTTGTTCATCGGATCGATCACGCGCACCTTGATCTGCTTGCCATGCGCGATCGCGGTGGTGAGCGTGGTCACGATCTGGTCATCGGCGACGTAGGTGCCGCTACCCGGGAAATCCCAGTTGGCACCGAGCGGCGGCGCCCCGTCGACCTGGATCGACACCGGTCGCGGCGTCGCGGCGGCGAACGGCAGGCTCGGAATGAACTGGATCGACACGACATTGTCGCTGCGCCGATCGCAGCGGACGACGAGCCGGCCCTTGCCCTCGACCGAGGAAGCCGAGACCGAACCCGATTGAAGCCCGGTCTTGGGGTCGGTTTTCATGCGCGGCGTCCAGGGTGCCAGCGGAGCGGCAGGCGGCGCCGCAGGGGGCACCGCCGCCTGGAGAGCCATGGTCAGGAAAAGGATCATGCGTCACCTGTTATCTGTTGAGGCACGCACCCTGCGCGCAAGCCGGCACGGAGCGCAACCGCCCGCATCGCGACCCACGTCAGAGCGGTATATTGTCGTGCTTCTTCCACGGATTCTCCAACGCCTTGCCACGCAGTTTGCGCAGGCCCAGCGCGATCCGGCGCCGTGTCGAATGCGGCTGGATCACTTCGTCGATAAAGCCCTTCGATGCCGCCACGAACGGATTGGCGAAGCGCGCCTCATATTCCGCAGTGCGCGCAGCGATCTCTTCCGGGCTCTTGCCGCGGAAGATGATCTCGACCGCGCCCTTGGCGCCCATCACCGCGATCTCGGCAGTCGGCCAGGCATAGTTGAGGTCACCGCGCAGATGCTTCGACGCCATCACGTCGTACGCGCCGCCATAGGCCTTGCGCGTGATCACGGTGATCTTCGGCACAGTCGCCTCGCCATAGGCGAACAGCAGTTTCGCACCGTGCTTGATGATGCCGTTGAGTTCCTGCTGGGTGCCCGGCAGGAAGCCCGGCACGTCGACGAAGGTGACGATCGGGATGTCGAACGCGTCGCAGAAGCGCACGAAGCGTGCAGCCTTTTTGGACGAGTTGATGTCGAGGCAGCCGGCCAGCACCATCGGCTGGTTGGCGACGAACCCTACGGTCCGCCCCTCGATCCGGCCGAAACCGATGATGATGTTCGCCGCATGGGTCGGCTGCACCTCGAAGAAATCGCCTTCATCGACCGTCTTCCGGATCAGCTCGTGCATGTCGTACGGCTGGTTGGCCGAGGCGGGCACCAGCGTGTCGAGGCTGGCCTCGATCCGGTCCCAAGGGTCGGAGCTCGGCCGTTCCGGCACGGGCTCGCGGTTCGAGGCGGGAAGGAAGTCCACGAAGTCGCGGGCCGCTCGCAGCGCCTCGATATCGTCATCGAAGGCCACGTCTGCGACCCCCGACTTCGTGGTATGCGTCACCGCTCCACCCAGCTCCTCCTGCGTGACGATCTCGTTCGTGACGGTCTTCACTACATCCGGGCCGGTGACGAACATGTAGGAGCTGTCCTTCACCATGAAGATGAAGTCGGTCATGGCAGGGGAATAGACGGCGCCCCCCGCGCAAGGCCCCATGATCAGTGAAATCTGCGGAACGACCCCGCTGGCCAGCACATTGCGCTGGAATACCTCGGCATAGCCGCCGAGCGAGGCAACACCCTCCTGAATGCGCGCGCCCCCCCGAATCGTTCAGGCCGATCACCGGCGCGCCGACCTTCATCGCAGTGTCCATGACCTTGCAGATCTTCTGCGCGTGCCGCTCGCTCAGCGAGCCGCCGAACACGGTGAAATCCTGGCTGAACACGAACACCAGCCGGCCGTTGATCGTGCCCGATCCAGTGACCACGCCATCGCCCGGAACGACCTGATCCTGCATGCCGAAATCGACGCAATTATGCTCGACATACATGTCGAGTTCCTCGAACGATCCCTCGTCGAGCAGGACCTGGAGCCGCTCCCGCGCGGTCAGCTTGCCCTTGGCGTGCTGCGCGGCGATCCGCTTCTCGCCGCCGCCCATTCGTGCGGCTTCGCGCCGGCGCTCAAGTTCCTCGATCGTCGACGACATTCGGTGCTCCGGGATTGGGGTGGCCTCTCTTCCAAGGTGCAGGATGTTTTGCAAATGTGAATTTGCGAAGTTGCGAAGGATGATTTTGCGAAGTACCGGTTCGGGAGGCCATGTCCCGCACGCCACGCCTCTATGCCGGAGAACAGCTCCGCGCCCTGCGCCGAACCGCCGGGCTCAACCAGGCAACGATGGCCGCGCGGCTCGGCATTTCGGTAAGCTATCTCTCCCAGCTCGAAAGTGGCGACCGGCCGCTCACCCCGTCGGTAACGGCCGCGTTGCGCCGACGGCATCCCGGCGCACTGATCGAGCACGAAGCGCCGGCCATGCGGCTCGCCGGCCTGACCGCCGCGCTGGCCGACCCCGCTTTGCCCCCTGCCCCGCCGCCCGAGGCAATCGAGCGCCTGTCAGAGGAGCGGCCCGAGATCGCCGACCGGATCATCGCACTCCATGCCGCGGTGCGCGCCGCGGAGGAACGACTGCAGATCGTCGAGGAGAGCATGACCTCGGGCATCTCCGGTGCCGGCGCGCGCATGCCGTGGGAAGCGGTGCGCGACTGGTTCCATATCGCCGGTAATTATGTCGACCCGCTCGACCGTGCGGTCGAGACGCTGGCCGAACAGCTCGGCCCGGAGGAATCGGCGCTGATCGCGCGGCTCGCCGACCATGATATCGCCGTCGTCGCGACACCCGACGAAGCGGCGCCGCTACGCGCGCTGGACCGCCAGCGCGGCACGCTGACGCTCAACGGGGCCATGCCGCCCGAGAGCCGGCGTTTCCTGATCGCGCACCAGCTCGTCGCGATCGAATTCGCCGAGAGCATCCAGGAGATCGTCGAAGGCGCCTCTGTCTCCAGCAGCGAAGCCCGCAACCTGCTGCGCATCGGCCTTGCCAATTACGCCGCAGGCGCGCTGACCATGCCCTATGCCCGGTTTCGCGCCACCGCGCGCCAGATGCGCCACGACATCGACCGGCTGTGCCGCCGCTTCGGCGTCAGCTTCGAACAGGCGTGCCACCGCCTTTCGACGCTTCAGCGGCCGGGCGCGGAGGGCATCCCCTTTTATTTCTGCCGGGTCGATATGGCGGGCAACATCACCAAGCGGCACTCCGCGACGCGGCTGCAATTCGCGCGCTTCGGCGGCGCCTGCCCGTTGTGGATCGTGCACGAGGCGGTTGCGATCCCCGACCGCATCGTCGTCCAGCATGCCGAGACGCCCGACGGCGTGCGCTATGTCTCGATGGCCAAGGGCCTGGTGAAACCGAGCGGCAGCTTCACCCGCAGCCCGCGCCGCTTTGCCGTGACCCTGGGCTGCGAGGCGGAACACGCCGCCGACTTCGTCTATGCGGACGCGCTGGATCGCACCGCGCCGCCGATCCCGATCGGTATCTCCTGTCGGCTCTGTCCGCGCGACGATTGCGACCAGCGCGCCTTCCCGCCCGCGGATCGTGACATCGCGGTCGACCCGGATTTGCGCGGCACGGTGCCGTACCGGGTGGTCTGAACGCGGCTGTTACCTGCTACACAGCCGATCCCGCGAACGGCATGGCCAGCAGATTGAGAGACAGCCGCGCCCGCGATCTGGCCGAACCGCCTTGTTTCCGATAACCGATGCCGTCCACGGTCCGGCGGGAAGACAGCAATGACAAACAGCCCCGCCAGCGCCGCCGCCGCGTCCTCCATCCAGTGGCGTGCGTACGCCTTTCTCGCCGTGGTCATGCTGTTTTGGGCCGGCAACGCGATCGTCGGGCGGGCAGTCCGCAACGATATCCCGCCCTTCACCCTCGCGCTCGTGCGCTGGGCCGGGGCCGCCACCATCCTGATGCCATTCGCCTGGCGGCGGCTCCGGGCCGATGCGCCCACCTTGCGCGCCCATTGGCGCATAGTGCTCGCGCTTGGGCTGCTCGGCGTCGCTGCCTTCAACGCTTTTCTCTATTCAGGCCTGCGCTACACCACGGCGACCAATTCGATGCTGATCCAGGCAGCCATCCCGGCCATGGTAGTGCTGCTGGGCCGCCTGATCTTCGGCGAGCGGGCGCCGCTGCTTCAGGTGCTGGGGGTCGTCGCCTCGACCATCGGCGTCGCCTGGGTCGTGTCGCGGGGCGAGATCGCGTCCCTGCTCAACCTTCAGCTCGGCCCCGGCGACCTGCTGATTCTCGCCGCGACATTGGTCTGGTCCTTCTACACCGTGCTGCTGAAGGTCCGCCCGTCGGTCGACCAGTTGAGCTTCCTCGCGACCACCTTCACCATCGCGGCACTCGTCATGCTACCGCTCGCGGTGCATGAATGGGTGGGTGGCGCCACGGTCGCCTGGCGCCCCTCCACGATCGCCGCCTTCGCCTATGTCGCGGTACTGCCCTCGCTGCTCGCCTATTTCCTTTACAACCGCGCCGTCGCGATGATCGGCGGCGGCCGGGCCGGACAGATGATCGCGCTGATGCCGCTGTTCGGCGCAGCGCTCGCGGCGGTACTGCTGGGCGAGGAACTGCATGCCTTCCATTTCTGGGGCATGGCCTTCATCGTCGCGGGGATCGCGCTTTCCGCGATCGCCGGGCGGGAGCGCGGTTAGGCGCGCACCACATCGACCCCGTTCGTTGCGGGCGAACCTCAGACTCTTACGACCCCGCGGTCGATCAGGCTGCGCGCGGTGTCGACGATCGTCTCCGCCGCCGGTCGCGTCTCCCAGCCGAGGACTTCTCGAGCATGGTCCGAGCTCGCCGCCCGCGTCCGTCCGAGTTCGCCCGTCACCTGCCGGATGCTGTTGTCGAATACCGCCATCAGCCGGAGCACGAAATCCGGGATGCCCCGTGTGGGCACCTTGCGCGCTTCACGGCCGAGCCGATCGCGCAGGATATCCCCCACCTCGCGGATCATCATGAACGGCCCCGCGCCGATGAAGCGTTCGTTTGCCATGCCCGGCGCGGTGAGCGCGCGGACGTGCAGGTCGGCGAGATCGCGTACATCGACCACCGCGAAGCCGAGCCGCGGGAAACCCGGCATCGATCCGTCGATCAGCCGCTTCACGAATTCGATCGAGGCGGAGAAATCGTCGCTCATCAGCGGGCCGAGCACGGCGGAGGGATTGATCGTGCAGAATTCCATCGCACCGCCCTGCATCGCCATCCAGTCGCGCGCAGCGCGTTCCGCAATAGCCTTGGATTTGACATAGGCGCCAAGGCCGGGTGCATCGACATTGGTCCAGTCGGCCTCGGTATAAGTCCGTTCGCCCGGATGCCCGTAGGCAATGGCCGCCACCGAGGAGGTCATCACGAAGCGCGAGACCCCTGCCCCCGACGCGAAGCGCAGCGCCCGGAGCGCGCCCTCGCGTGCCGGCACGATCAGCTCATTCTCGTCCTTCACCGCATTGGGCGGAAAAGGCGAGGCGACATGCGCGACATGGCTGCACCCGGCGACCGCCTCGACCCAGCCGGCGTCGTTCATCAAGTCGGCGGCGAAGAAGCGGATCGACGAGCCCGGCACGCCCAGCGCTGCACGCACTTCGGCCTCGCGCTTCAACGAGCGGATCGTGGCGTTGATCTTCCAGCCTTCGGCCGCGAGCTGGCGGATTAGATAGCCGGCGATATAGCCGCTGCCGCCCGTCACCAGGATCGTACCCGCCATGACCGCTCTCCCCGCCTGTGGAAGACGGGTTTTACATTGAAATGGAAGTCGCACCAAGCCGGGCTTGCAATCGGTTGGCCCCGCGGCAAAGAGAGCGCGCAGGAGAACGCCATGTCCGATAAGACGCTCTATCCCGTACCACCCGAATGGGCGAAGCAGGCGCGCTTCGATGCGAACGGATATGAGACGCTTTACGGACGATCGCTTGCCGACCCGGGCAGCTTCTGGCTGGAACAGGCGCGGCGGCTCGACTGGATCAAGCGGCCCGAGATCGCAGGCGACTGGTCGTTCGGCGAGAAGGATTTCCACATCCAGTGGTTCGCCGACGGCAAACTGAACGTCGCGGCCAATTGTCTCGACCGGCACCTCGCCAAGCGTGGCGACCAGACCGCGCTGATCTGGGAGCCGGACGAACCGAGCGAGAAACCGCGTCGCTTCACCTATCGCGAGCTCCATGCCGAGGTCTGCCGCTTCGCCAATGTGCTGAAGGCCCAGGGCGCGAAGAAGGGCGACCGCGTCACCATCTACATGCCGATGATCCCGGAGGCGGCGTTCGCGATCCTCGCCTGCGCGCGGATCGGGGCGATCCATTCGGTGGTGTTCGGCGGCTTCTCGCCCGAGGCGCTGGCGGGGCGCATCACCGATTGCGACAGCGCTTTCCTGGTCACGGCCGATGAAGGACGGCGCGGCGGCAAACGAATCCCGCTAAAGGCCAATGCCGATGCAGCGGCCGAGCGCGCGCCGGCGTTGAAGACGATTATCGTGGTGAAGGCCACCGGCGGCGACGTGACGATGCGCGAGGGTCGCGACATCTGGTATCACGAGGCCGCAAAGACGGAAGCCGCGACCTGCCCAGCCGAGGCGATGGGCGCGGAGGACCCGCTGTTCATCCTCTACACCTCGGGATCCACCGGCCAGCCCAAGGGTGTGCTCCACACCAGCGGCGGCTATCTGCTCTGGGCGAGCCTGACTCACGAACTGGCGTTCGATTACCGGCCGGGCGATGTCTGGTGGTGCGCCGCCGATATCGGCTGGGTCACCGGCCACAGCTATATCCTGTACGGCCCCCTCGCGAACGGCGCGACGACGCTGATGTTCGAGGGCCTGCCGACCTGGCCCGACGCCAGTCGCATCTGGCAGATCGTGGACCGGCACAAGGTGCACACCCTCTTCACCGCGCCCACGGCGCTGCGCGCGTTGATGAAGGAGGGCGACGACTATGTGACGAAGACCAGCCGGGCCTCGCTCAAGCTGCTCGGCACGGTCGGCGAGCCGATCAATCCCGAGGCGTGGCGCTGGTATCATGACGTGGTCGGCGAAGGCCGCTGCCCGATCATCGATACCTGGTGGCAGACCGAAACCGGCGGCGCGATGATCGCCCCGATGCCGGGCGCGACCGACCTGAAGCCGGGCAGCGCGACCCGCCCGATGCCGGGCGTCGACCCGCAACTGGTCGATACCGAAGGCACCGTGCTGAACGGCGCGACCGAGGGCAATCTGGTCATCGCGCGCAGCTGGCCCGGCCAGATGCGCACCGTGTGGGGCGACCATGCGCGCTTCTTCCTGACCTATTTCACCACCTATCCCGGCAAATACTTCACCGGCGACGGGGCGCGGCGCGACGAGGACGGCTATTGGTGGATCACCGGCCGGGTCGACGACGTGATCAACGTCTCGGGCCACCGCATGGGCACGGCCGAGGTCGAATCCGCGCTGGTGCTCCACCCCAAGGTCGCCGAGGCGGCGGTCGTCGGCATGCCGCATGACATCAAGGGCCAGGGTATCTACGCCTATGTCACGCTCAATTCGGGCGAGACGCCGTCGGACGAACTGCGCAAGGATCTGGTGAAATGGGTCCGCACCGAGATCGGGCCGATCGCCGCGCCGGACGCGGTGCAGTTCGCGCCGGGCCTGCCCAAGACCCGCAGCGGCAAGATCATGCGCCGGATCCTGCGCAAGATCGCCGAGGGCGACGTGAGCAGCCTTGGGGACACGAGCACCCTGGCCGATCCTGCAGTGGTCGACGATCTGGTGGCGAACCGGGTAGGCTAGCGCCCCGCCCGACCATGGTTTCACGCCGGGAGATAGCCTCCGTTTGCTTCGGCGTATCAAGGGAATTCCCTGCCGACCCGCTCCAAACCGCAAGATCGGTCGAGCGCGCTATGGCTATGAGCGACTAGCTGGTGCCGCCACGGAGGAAGGGACCATGACGGCGGCACATCGAAACTATCTCACCCGGATGCAGCGGGTGCTTGACCATATCGACCAGCATCTGGACGGCGATCTGGACCTGGAAACGGTGAGCCGTGTGGCGGCCTTTTCCAAATTCCATTTCCACCGGCAGTTCATGGCAACCTTCGGGGTGTCAGTGCATCGCTATGTTCAGCTTGCCCGTATGAAGCGGGCTTCGCACCGGCTTGCTTCCGATGACACTCAAAGCGTCACGGATATAGCAATGGATGCCGGCTATGATGCACCGGATGCCTTTGCCCGCGCCTTTCGACAACGGTTCGGGCAATCGCCTTCGTCCTTCCGGAAATCTCCCGATTGGGTGCCGTGGCTTGCGGCCTTCGCGCCGCTCGAAAATGCGAGGAGCAAGCTCATGCACACGACCTATACCCAAGACGACGTAACGATCCGCGAAGTCCCCCCGACGCCGGTGGCGATCATGGAGCACCGGGGCGACCGCGCGACGATACAGGACACGATCCAGCGCTTCATCGCGTGGCGCAAGGCGGCCGGTCTGTCGCCCGAGACGAGCGCGACCTTCAACATCTTCCGGTCCGAAAGGACCCCCGCGAACCCGGCCGATTACAGCATGGACATCTGTGTCGGGACCGACCGGCCGATCGCGGCGGACGACGGGCAGATGAAAGCCGGCATGATCCTCGGCGGACGCTGCGCAGTGCTGTGCGTCAACGGCGCTTCCCATAATCTGGAGCCCGCCGCGCTCTATCTCTATCGCGACTGGCTTCCGGCCAGCGGCGAGGAAGCGCGTGACTTCCCGATCTATTGCCAGCGACAATTTTCCCGTTCTCCGGGCGCACCGGCTCATGAAGTGCTCGCCGAACTGTTCCTTCCGCTGAAATAGCGCTCCTGGATGGCGACTCCGCCGAGGATCGCTGGCCCATTCCCCGTGTGACGATGGAGACACGAGTCGATACTGGCCAAAAAAAGGGGCGGCCCTCGCGGAGCCGCCCCAAGCGTTCGATGGTTGACGATCAGAACTTGAGGTTCGCGCCCGCCCTGAATGTGCGCCCGATCAGACCAGCATAATGCCAGGTAGTCAGGAAGTTCGGCGAACTCGCATAGGAGGCCGGCGCGATCGGCGCGCGCACCGAGCACATTGCCTACATCTGCCCCGCCCGCACCGCGTGGGACCTGCACCGCGCCTGGCCGGAGGCCGACTTCTACCTGATCGACGGCGCAGGCCACGCCTATTCCGAACCGGCGATCCTCGACCGCCTGGTCCGCGCGACCGACGGATACGCCTAACCGTCTGGACAAGCGCTACGGGCGGGGCGAGAGGAACCAGTGTACCCGCCCTGCCCCGAGGCTCCGATGGAACCGCTCAATCCAGCCGCCGCCGCTTTAGTCCTGGTCAACCGGCCCTTGCGCAGGCGGGGGACGATGCTGCGTGGCTGAGCGCGGCGCCCGCACCGCCCCCATCCGCTGGGCGATGCTGATCGGCCTGTCCGCCCTGTTCGCCGGCGTGCTCGAAGCGCTCCGGTTGCCCGCGGGGCTGCTGCTCGGGCCGATGATCGCGGCGATCATCCTTGCGACCCGCGGCCAGGGGGTGACGGTGCCGCCGCTGTCCTTCCAGGCGGCGCAGGCGTTCGTCGGCCTGCTCATCGCCCGATCCTTCACCGCCGGCACGGTCAGCACGGTGATCGAGCATTGGCCGGTGTTCCTCGCCGTCACCGCCGCGACATTGAGCGTGGGCGTCGGCATCGGCCTGCTGATCGGGCGGCTGGGCTGGTTGCCGGGCAGCGTTGCCGTGTGGGGCTGCATGCCCGGTGGTGCCGCGGCGATGGTGCTGATGGCGCAGTCCTATGGCGCCGAATGGCGGCTGGTCGCGGTGATGACCTATAGCCGCGTGGTGTGCGTCGCCGGCACGGCCTCGATCGTCGCGGCGCTGGTCGGCGCGCATGGCGGCATGGAGAGCCCCACCGCCGACTGGTTCCCGCCGATCGACCCGATCGCCTTTGCCGAGACGCTGGCCATCGCCGCGGTCGGCGCCTGGCTCGGCATCCGGTTCAAGCTGCCGGCGGGGCCGATGATCGGGGCGTTGCTGCTCGGCTCCGCGCTCAACATCGCGGGGCTGGTGCGGTTCGACCTGCCGGGATGGCTGCTCGCGGCGAGCTATGCCATCGTCGGCTGGCGCATCGGCCTGCACTTCACCCGTGAGATCGTGCGGGCCGCAGCGCGCGTGCTGCCGCGCATCCTGCTGTCGATCCTGCTGCTGATCGGTATCTCGGCCGGCATCGGCGCGCTGCTGTCCCATTTCGGCGGGGTCGACCCGATCACCGCCTATCTCGCGACCAGCCCCGGCGGGATGGACTCGGTCGCGATCATCGCTGCGTCGACGAAGGTCGACGTACCCTATGTCATGGCGCTGCAGGCGCTGCGCTTCTTCGCCTGCGTCATCCTTGGCCCCGCGCTGGCGAAGTTCGCGGTACGGCGACAGGGCGACGCGGGCGCCTAGCGCAGCAGCACCAGCTCCTCCGCCATGGTCGGGTGCAGCGCCACGGTCTGGTCGAACGCGGCCTTGGTCAGGCCTGCCTTCACCGCGATCGCCGCCGCCTGCAGGATTTCCGGCGAATCCGGGCCGATCATGTGCAGGCCGAGAATCTTGTCCGTCTCGCTGTCGCAGACCATCTTGTAGAGCGAGCGTTCGTTGCGGCCGGCCAGCACGTTCTTCATCGGGCGGAAATCCGAGGTGTAGACCTTGACCGATCCGAACTTCGTCTTGGCCTGGCTTTCGGTGAGGCCGACGCCCGCCATCGGGGGGTGGCTGAACACGGCGGAGGGGACGTTTTCGTAATCGACGCGGGTCGGCTTGTTGCCGAACAACGTGTCGGCAAAGGCCTGCCCCTCGCGGATGGCGATCGGGGTGAGCTGGATGCGGTTGGTGACATCGCCCACGGCATAGATGCTGTCGCAGGTCGACCGGTTGTCGTCATCGACGACGATCGCGCCCTTGGGATCGAGCTCGACGCCCGCCGTCTCCAGGCCCAGTCCCTCGGTATTGGGGTCGCGCCCGGTCGCGAACATCACGCAATCGACGATGATCGGCTCATGGCCCGCCATGCTGACCTTCAGGCAGCCATCGTCCATCTTCTCGATGCCCTGGAAATCGGCATGGAAGCGGAAGTCGATCCCCTTCATCATCGAGATCTGGAGCAGGCGGTCGCGGATCTGCTCGTCATAGCCGCGCAGGATGACGTCGGTGCGGTTGATCAGCGTCACATGCGCGCCGAACTGGTGGAAGATGCCGGCGAACTCATTGGCGATATAGCCGGCGCCGGCGATCAGGATGCGCTTCGGCACGGCGTCGAGATGGAATGCCTCGTTCGAGGTGATGCCATATTCATGACCCGGGCACTTCGGCACCGAAGGCGTCGCACCCACCGCGACCAGGATGGTCTTCGCCGTCACCTCACGCCCGCCGGCGAGCCTGATGCCGTGCGGGCCGGTGATGGTCGCGCGTTCCCTGATGATCTCCACGCCATTGTTGTTCAGCGTGTCGGTATAGGCGCCGTTGATCCGGTCGACCTCCTCGAACACGTTCTTCGTCAGCACCTTCCAGTCGAAGGCGCAATCATCGGGCACGTTCCAGCCAAAGCGGCGGGCGTCGGCCAGGTCCTCGGCGAAATGCGCGCCGTAGATCAGCAGCTTCTTGGGCACGCAGCCGCGGATGACGCAGGTGCCGCCGACGCGATATTCCTCGGCGACCGCGACCTTCGCCCCATGCGCCGCGGCCACCCGCGAGGCGCGGGTGCCGCCGGAACCGGCGCCGATGACGAAGAGGTCGTAATCGTAGCTTGTCATCATAATCTCCGTTCGCCCCGAGCTTGTCGAAAGGCTGCACTTTCTGGCCCGCCGTCCAAAAGAAAGGACAGGGCTTCGACAAGCTCAGCCCGAACGGAGGGTGGTGGTATCGAGAGGGTTATTGGTCGGCGAAGGCGCGCTTGATCAGATCCTCGGTCGAGACGTCGAACTTCTGACCGCCCTCGCCCGCTGCCTTGGCCATTTCCTTCCCGAGCTCCACCCCGAACTGGTCGAACGGGTTGATGCCGAGCAGGGTCGCGTTCACGAACACGCGGTGTTCGTAAAAGGCGATGAGCGCGCCCAGCGTGCGCGCGTCCAGCACGTCGAGCAGGATGGTCGAGCTCGGCCGGTCGCCGGAATAGCTGCGTGCCGGATCCGCGTCATTGGCCCGGCCCTTCATCAGCGCGGCGCCCTGCGCAAAGGCGTTGAGCAGGAGCTGGCGGTGATGATCCTCGGCCAGCGTGTCGCCGGCCTCGATCACCGCGACGAACTCGACGGGCACGAGATGCGTGCCCTGGTGGAGCAGCTGGAACACCGCGTGCTGCGCGTCGGTGCCGACCCCGCCCCAGGTGATCGCGGCGCTCGGCCGGCCGAGCGGCTTGCCGTCGACCGTCACGCCCTTGCCGTTCGATTCCATCTCGAGCTGCTGGAGATAGGAGGGCAACAGCCGCAGCCGTTCGTCATAGGCGAAGGTCGCGCGCGTCTCCGCGTGGCGGACCTGGGTGTAATAAAGATCGGCGAAGGCGGCGAGCGCGGGGGCATTCTCGCTGAGCGACGCGAGGCGGAAATGCCGGTCCATCTCGGCGGCGCCGTCGAGCAGCTGCTCGAAGCAGTCCCAGCCGAGCGCGAGCGCGGCGGGGAAGCCGATCGACGACCAGAGCGAATAGCGACCGCCGACCGATTCCATGAAGGGCAGCACGCGCGTTTCGTCCACGCCCCATTCGACCGCCTTGTCGGGCGACGCGGTGAGCGCGACGACGCGGCCATAGGGATCCTCGACCCCGCCTTCCTGCATCCATTCGAGCACGCTTTCCGCGTTGAGCATCGTCTCGGTGGTGGTGAAGGTCTTGGAGGCAATGACGAGCAGGGTCGCGGCGGGATCGAACCGGCCGAACGCTTCCTCCAGCGCGACGCCATCGACGTTCGAGACGATCGCCGTGTCATACCGCCCGGATTCGCGGCCGAGCGCATCGACCAGCAGGTCCGGGCCGAGCGCCGAGCCGCCGATGCCGACATGCAGGACATGGCGGATCGGCCCGAGCGCCTCCGCCTCGATCGCATCGATCAGGGCGCGCATGCGGGCATGGAGGGTCATGGCGAGGCTGACATCCTCCGCCTTGCCTTCGCCGCGTTCCGCCGTGTGAGTCGCGGACCGCCCCTCGGTGAGGTTGACCACCTCGCCCGCGAACAGCGCCTCGCGCTTGCCGGCGAGGTCCTGCGCCCTGGCCAGCGCCTCGAACGCGGCGATCGCGCCGGCGGTCAGGTGAGTCTTGGACCAGTCGAAATGCAGGCCGGCAATGTCCAGGCTCAGCTTTTTCAGCCGGTCCGGATCGTCGGCGAACAGGGTCTCCAGCCGGGGAGAGGGCAAGGCTTCGATCGAGGTCCAGTCGGCAGGCATGGAAACATCTCCGCTAGTCGAGCGCGTGAGGTAGGCGCGCGCCGGCCAATATGCCACCTCGAACCCACAAATCATCCTGTCACGTATCGGGTCCGGCGCAGCGGGCCTTGTGAGCGCCCTCTGGAGCCACCGGCCGCGCGTCGTCCCGCCGCCTCTCGGACCGGCGGGTCAGCGGCGGCTGCCGGCGATCACATCGCCGTAGCGGTCGTCGAGTTCGAGGGCGCGGTCCTCATCGGCCTCGGCGCGGCGGGTGTCGCCGCGCTGGCGGTACAGGAGGCTGCGGTTGTAATAGACCCGCGCGGTGCCGGGCGCGAACCGCACTGCCTTGTCGAGATCGGCAATCGCCTGGTTCAGGTCGCCCTTGCGTTCGTTCGCGAGGCCGCGGTTGAGCCAGGCGATGGCGAGTTTCGGCGCGATGCCAACCGCCTGATCGAACGCCGCGATCGCCCCATCCGTGTTACCCCGCCACGCCAGCGCAAGGCCATCGGCGACATGTGCCGCCGCGCGGCCAGTGATGCCTGACGCGGCTGGATCGACCAGATTCTTGCAGGCGGCGAGGCTGCGGCCCGGATCGTCGATCGTGCAGGCGTTCCAGTCGCCGCGCCGGCTGACCGCGCGGGCGCGGCGCGCCCTGACGGTCGAGCGTATCGCCGAGCCGGTGACGACGATGTTGTCCGCGTCGTCGGCGCGCGCCTCCGACATCCTGCCCATCGTCGTCACTATGGGCGCGGCGGCCATTGCCGGGGGTGGCGGCGGCGGCGGAGGTGGAGGTGGAGGTGGTGGGGGTGGAGGCGGCGGGGCTGGCTCGGCAGCGGCGCGCCGGGCGGTCGTGGTGATCAGCCCCTCCATCTGCTTCGCCTGGAAGGACTGGCTCAGCGGTGCAGCTGCGACTTCGGCGCGGTCGGCGCTACTCTCAACCGGTTTGGTCTCAACCGGTTTGGCGGCGGGCACGGCCGGGACCTGCGCGACCGGCGAGGGCGGCCCTTCGACAGGGTCGGCCGGTGGCAGTGGCGGCGCGGGCTGGTCGGTTGCACGCGCGAGCGTCGTTGGGGGCGTCGTCGAAACCGACGCAGGGGCTCGGGCCGGAGCCTGAACCGGCCGGTCGCTGGTGGCGTAGCGGTCGCTGGTCGACATCCAGACCGGCAGGCCGATCGCGGCGACCAGGGCAAGGGTGGCAAGCGCACCGATCTGCGGGCGGCCGAGCCGTCGCGGCGACGGGCGCGGCGTGGCGGCGAGGTGTGGTGGTATCGCATCCTGCCCGTCGAAGCGGCGCATGGCGGCCTCAATCGCGGCATCGCGCGCGGCCGGGCGCGGCGGCGGCGGATCGGGCAGCGAGGCCGACAGGTCGTTATCCCCGGCCATTCACCAAATCCCGTCGGTGACACGGATCATCGGGCAATCCGGCAGGAGCCTGGAACAGGGACGGGAAAGGGACATCTGCCGGTCTTATAACCTCAATTACGGCCCGGTCGAATGTGCGATCGGGCGGGGACCACAAGCGCGGCCCCCGCCCCATGCGCTACCGGTCGAGCCGGGCGAGCGCCCCGGCCGACTTGGCCGCGCGGACGAGCTGGACGAATTCGGTACGGTAGCCGAAATCATCCTCGCCGCGGGTCGCGGTGGCGATGCGCAACACGTCGTCATAGGTCATCGCGCCGTTATATTTGCCGCCGCGCAGCAGCTCGGCAAAGGCCGCCACGCCGGTGGCGAAGCGGGCGTCGCGCGGGGCATCCTCGAACCGCGCCACTTCCGTCGTGCGGTCGATCGGGGTGGAGATCAGGCGGCTCGTGTCCGACTTGGGCAGCTTGTAGCGGATCTTGACGAAGCCATACTCGCCGCCGCGCGATGGCTGGGCCACGGCAGCGGGCCGGGCATAACGCAGGTCGCCGATCGAGCGCGGGCCGCCGACCGGCACGATCTCATAGATGGCGGTGACCGTCTGGCCCGATCCGACATCGCCCGCATCGACCTTGTCATTGTCGAAATCCTCGCGGGCGAGCATGCGCGTCTCGTAGCCGATCAGGCGATATTCGGCGACGGTCGCGGGGTTGAACTCGACCTGGATCTTCACGTCCTTGGCGATCGGGAACAGGGTGGAGGTCGCCTCATCCACCAGGGTCTTCCGTGCCTCGCTGACGGTGTCGATATAGGCGGCGGCGCCGTTGCCGTTCTGCGCCAGCGTCTGCATCATCGCGTCATTGTAATTGCCCATGCCGAAGCCGAGCACGGAGAGGAACACGCCCTTGCCCCGCTCGCGCTCGACATAGCCCTTCAGCTCATCCTGATTGGTGATGCCGACATTGAAGTCGCCATCGGTCGCGAGGATGACGCGGTTGACGCCCTTCGGATCAAGATTGGCCTCGGCCAGGGTATAGGCCTGGCGGATGCCCTCCGCGCCCGCCGTGCCGCCGCCGGCGCCGAGGCTGTCGATCACCGCAAGGATGCGGCTCTTCTCGCTGGCCCGGGTCGGTTCGAGCGCGGTGCCGGCATAACCGGCATAGGTGACGATCGAGACCCGGTCATTGCCGTCGAGCTGATCGAGCAGCATGGCGAGCGACTGTTTGACCAAAGGCAGCTTGTTGGGCTGGTTCATCGAGCCCGAGGTGTCGATGAGGAAGACGAGATTGGCGCGCGGGCGGGTGGCGCGCTGAATCTCATAGCCACGGATGCCGATGCGCACGAGCTTGCGCCCGGCCGTCCAGGGGCTGGGGAAGACGGCGATGTTGGAGCTGAACGGCTGATCGGCGGACCGCGCCGCGGCGTAGCTGTAGGGGAAATAATTGACCATCTCCTCGGTCCGCACCGCCGCCGGCTGGGGCAGGACGTTCTGGTTGAGCGAGGCGCGGACGAAGGAATAGGAGGCGGTGTCGACATCGATCGAGAAGGTCGAGACCGGATCCTCGCGCACGATCTTGAACGGGTTCTGCGTGGTGGCGGTGAACTTGTCGCGGCCTACGTCCTGATAGGGCGGGAACGGCAGACGGACGCGCGATTCAGCCATGGGGGCGAAGGAGCGTGAGGCCATCATCTTGCCCGTCACCATCATCGGGGACGGGGCGAGCAGGCCCGGCGGGGGCGGGGGCGGCGGTGGCGGAGGCGGTGGGGGCGGCGGTGCGGGCGACGCCGAGACGTCAGCCAGCCCTGGGGCCAGCCCGGGCGCCTGGTTTTCGAGGTGCCCGCGCGATTGGGAATCCGCCCGGACGCCGGTGACGACGATATTGTCGTCAGCCTTGGCGGTGGGCGTGACGGCCGGACCGACGCCCGAGCCGGCGCAGGACGCGAGGAACATCGCGGGAAGCATAACGGTCAGGCCGATGGTGGCGGACGGGTGAAGGCGGGGCATGAGATTCTCCCTGAAACAGCGGCGCAGGATCGTCCGCATGTTCCTTCGACGCCGGTCGGGAGGATATCCTTGGGAGGTTTTCGATATTTTTTGAATCGGGTGGTGCTGAAACAAGGTCTGGTTGGCTTTCCCCTCCCCCTCCCCGTTCGGGCTGAGCTTGTCGAAGCCCTGCCCTTCCCTTCAGAGGAAGAAAGTACAGTCGTTGAGCTTCGCTCGCCTTCGGCCCGACAAGCTCAGGACGAACGGAGGTGGTGGTTAGGCCTCGCTCAAAGCCACTTATCCCTCCTCCGCCGCATCCGTCCCGAGCAGGCGGCGGACCTCGTGCAGGCGCCAGGAGATGGTCGATTCGGCCACGCCCAGTATCTCGGCCGCCTCGGCATGGCTGAGCTGCTGGCCGGCAACCAGGACGACCGCGTCGCGATAGGCGGGCTTCAGCCGGGCGACCGCGCTCTTCACCCACATCGCGTCGTGCAGGTCGCGGCCGTCCGGGCCGCGCATCAGCCCGGTCAGCACGCCGAGCCGCTCGGTGAAGCCGAGGAAGGAGCGCCGCCGCCTCTTCTGGTCGCGACAGGCATTGACGACGATGCCGCACAGCCAGGTGGTGAATTTTGCCTCGCCGCGGAAGCTGCCGATCTTTTCGACCAGTGTGCAGCAGACGTCCTGCGCGATATCGTCGGCGTCGGCGCGCGAGCCGGTCATCTGCCAGGCGAGGCCGTGGATCCGATCATAATGGCGCCGGAGCAAGGTGGCGAACGCGTCGCGATCCCCGTCGATGGCGGCCGCGACCAGGACGCCGTCCGGATCCCCTTCCCTGTCGATCCCCGAACCCCGCACGCGTCAGGCCCGGCCGCGGGGCGGGCACGCACTGCCCACAAACGGCCCCGCCGATGCGCGACCGCCCAGAACAGACCAGAATGTCGCCGCATCCACCACGGGCGGATATGTGCATCATTCATGGTGCGGATGCCATCGCGGACGACCGGGCGGCGACTGATCGTCGAGCGGCCCGATCGTCGCGCGGGGTGCTCTTTACGAGCGCCGGTCAGCGATAGCGCCAGCCATTGTGGTGGCGATAGCGGTGCTGCCAGTAGCGGCGGCCATCCCAATAGCCGCGGCCACGATAGAAATTGCCGACCACCAGGCGCCCCGGCGCGACGATGACGGCGGGCCCGCCGCGATTGGGGCGGCAATGGCCGGCCGGACCACGATGATAGCCGGGACCGCAGCCCTGCCGGGCGTCGGCCGGGGCCACGGTGATGACCGCCGCACCCGCGGCAAGGGCAACCGCAAGAAGTGCCTTCATGATGACCTCTCGGAATTGTTACAAAATGTTGCCCGGTCAGGGCGGCACGGAAACGCGTGCCGATCGGCGGCGGTTCCGCAGGCCACCGCAATGCCGGCGCCGTGCATCCGATGCGGGTGGCACTGCCCTTGGCACTACCCCCAAAAGCGCTCATTCCCTTCAACGGGTGCTCAGCGATGCCATCGGCCCGGTCGTGGTACGATCGATACCCAAATGTAAGACCTTGATGCCAAAAGGTGGTGATGAAAGCGATCTGCAGGCTGCTGGGGCATCGGCCCGGCCCGGAATTGTGGAACGAAGGTCTGCATTTCGCGACCTGCACTCGGTGCCAACGGGACATCATCCGTCCGCGGGGCGGCCGGTGGACACTCGTCCCGGCCGGGTTGCGCGTGGTGTGGCACCCGGCGGGCCACCAGGGCGTGCACTGGAGCAAGGTGATCAGCCGCGCGCGCGACAAGCGGCCCAACACAGCATCGCCGAAACCGAAGCAGAAGCGCGAGGGGCGGTGACGCCGCGCCCGATGCGCGCCGGGCCATAGGCTGGCATATGTCAATAGCGGCGGTCCGACGCCGTGCCGATCGCCCCCGGCGTCCGGTCGAAAAGCCGGTGCCTTCCTCGCCATTGGCGACCGGCAGGCCTTGCCGCCGGATAGCCCCTCGCCCGCAAGCTGCCGGCGTTCCGCCGCGACATGATCCCCGGCGAAGCGCCGCCCTCCCCGACCCTGATGCGACGCTCGACCGGTGGATCGCGATGGGACATGGGTGGCACCGGCCGGGCCGGATTGCAGCCGGGCGGACAGCGACGGCCCGGGCAATGGCGCCTGGACCGGCTGGACGCACATGGGGACGGGAACCGGTGGGCGCAGCTCTGCCACCAGCCCGCTGGCCTGAGCGAGCGATTGCTTGCGACGGGCGGCACCGGCGGCGCGCGGACGCCGGGCGCGAAAGACGAGATCGCCCCATTCCTCCGGCCGCCGCTGGCGGAGCCAGAAGATCGCCGCCGACACATCGGCCAGCACCCGCTCGCGATAGGTGACGAGGATCGGCTCGTCGGCGCGGGCCGGGGTATAGACCCTGGTCACCTGCCGGTCATAGCCACAGGCGCGCTGATGGAGCGACATTTCGACCAGATCGTCGGCCATGCGGCTGCCCCGATCGATAGCGGCGGCGAAATCGGGATGGTCGTTGTACCAGCATTCGAAGGTGACGATGTCGATCTCGAAGAAATCGGCAATGTCGGCCCCGTCGGCGCCGAGGCGGCAGAGCTTATAGGCCTGGGTGGCGTGGGTTGGGGTGTAGCGGGGCGCGGGGTGTGGGGGATTCCCTGTTATGGGCGCGGGATTCCCTGTTTTAGGGGCTGAATTCCCTGTTCCTGGGGCGATAACAGGGAATTTTCGTTTTTTCTGGGCGTTCGGGGCGGTTTATGCGCTGTTTTTCGATTGTATCTCAGTGTGTTGGGTATCAATTCCCTGATATTCCGGAACAGGGAATTTCGCGATGCGGAACAGGGAATTGGGTTGGGCTGAACAGGGAAATCGTGGCGGACGGGCGGCGGCTGGCGGGGTGGTGCGTGCCGAAGCGAGCGGCCGCGATGAGGGTTGGGTTTGGAGCATTGCCATGGCGGAACGGTAGCGGCGTTGCGATGGCGGTTGAATCAAGCTGCGTGGGAGAGGCGCGTCTCTGATGGCCGCTTCGCGCCCAATCACCGCCGTTGTCGGGCATGTGACGATAGCCTGAAACCTGCCATTCGCGTAAATTTCTAGGTAATGACGGCAAGCGCCCAATCGCGGTCGTTTTCCGACCATCCTTGGCTTCCCAATTGCGGAATTTAGAAAAACCGACGATCATCGGTGGATGACCCCCGGCGGCACATTCAACTGGATACTCGCAGTGATGATGCTGGGCTTTGCCGTCTGGGTCGGTCTGGCTGGTCGCGTTAGCCTAAGGGGTGGCGAGGTTCTCGATAGAGACGAAGGACCTATTCGCTTTTGGGCGTTCGTTATCGCGTGCGGGATAGTTGGCGCTGTATTGCTCGCGCAGGCTGTATTCCATTTCCGATGACGGCTGATGGCGGACATCCGGCGTTCTGCTATGGTTGGGCGATGAAGCGGCTTTCCGATGCTATGTTTAGCCCGACCCATGCCGTCCTTGCTGTGATTATTGCGTGGTTCGGCACTGCGATAATCGTTGGCGCGGCTTTTGGTTTTTGGCAGCCCGACTATCGCAGGATACTGGTAGTGGTGATCGTGGTGTATTGGGTCACGGTGATCGCCGACCTCGGTATTTTCAGTCGCCAAAGGTATGGCCGCTAACTACCAGCCTCCCCCTCACGGCGGACAGACTGTTTCCCACCACCTTTTGCCGTTCGCCCGAGGCAGCTCGCGTTCAACGCGGAACGGCTTGGCCTGGTGGACAGCGGACATTGCCTTTGCCTTCCGTTTCCGACTTGCGATAGCGTAGCCCGTATGATTTGGAACATCGTTGATCGACGGCAGCGCGTTTATCGTTGGAAAACTGTCAACGCCATCGTTGAAGCCGTGGAGCACGACAATAGCTGCGTTGATGCTGATCAGGCTGCTGAGGCGGATATCGCGTCGGTGGTCGATTACGATCAGTTGGAGGGGGTGTCGGTTCAAGAAGCTGTGGCGTGGGCGAACCAGCAAACCTGCCCCGTGACGCTCTACCTGTATGACGAAGGTAAGGGCACCACCACCGAGGAGCACTTCAACGCGGTTGGCAATCGTTTCTGACTATCGCGCTCCAATCTGGTGGAAAAGTGGATATCAGACATCGCCTGCAAGCAGCGCGAACAGAATGTAGCCGCCGAAAACGACGATAAGAATTGCTCCAGCGATGACAGGGCCGATGATGGTTCGACTGCGAGCGGGCGGCTTGGTCATACCTGACGTTACGCTCGACTCACGAATGTCCGCAACTGGGCGAGAGCTGCCAATGCGGCTTTCCCAAAACGACGGTATTCCGGAAATCAGGCCGCCAGTGGGAACGGGTTAGCAGCCATTCATTGTTCGCGGCACTGGCATCAAGGCCCCTGACGCCGCATGATCCCATAATGACCGATTCCTTCGCCCGACGAATGGCTGATCTTGATGCGATGGTTGAGCAATGCCGGGGCAAGGGAGTGTTTGCGGTGGGAACCGTTCGAGATACCTCCAATCGCTCCAACCGGGATTGGCCCTGGTGGGGTATCGAGGTTAAACAAACCAAAGATGACGGACTAGAAAAGCGGCGTAGGACTGCCGAGGTAATTCTAAATGCACCCGCACCTGGCGTTCCATCGGTTTTTAAAGGGCGATGGCGTGTGCGCATCTGGCAGGGAGTGGGCCTCGATAGCTTTACGGAGCAGGGTGATCGGTCGTTCGCATGGGCGACCCCTTCTGCCGAAGAGTTACTCGATGCGTTGGGATCGCTGCTCGACGAAGCGGAGGAGGCTCTGAATCGGGCCGATTCGTCGAAAAGCTAATGACCGCCATTGGGCGACTCCCGTCGTTCTCCAGCAATCTTCGTGAACGGCAGCTGTCGCGGCCGTTCCAAAGCGGTCAGACGGCAACCGGCCCAATATCGGTCGAAGATTGGCTAATATGCTGGAGTCCTTACACAAGCACAGCGCCTACACTGCTACTCAGATCGGCTCCACCATGGACGCAATCCCCGCGCCTGTGCCACAGCGCGAGCGATACAACACAAAAGGCCCACAAATGAAGCTCCGATCGCTGCTGTTCGTCCCCGGGGATAGGCCCGACCGCTTCGCCAAGGCGGCGGCGAGTGGGGCGGATGCGTTGATCCTGGACCTGGAGGATTCGGTTTCGGCCGAGAAGAAGCCCGAGGCGCGGGAGGCGATTGCCGCCTGGCTCAAAGATGGGCGCACCCTTCCCTGCTTCGTCCGGATCAATCCGATCGGCGGCGGCGAGACCAAGGCCGATCTCGATGCTATCCTGCCCGCCGGGCCGGACGGGCTGGTGCTGCCCAAGGCGGAGGGCGAATCCACGGTTCGCGCGCTGATCGAGCTGGCCGGCGGGCCCACCCCGCCGATCCTGCCGATCGCCACCGAGACGGCGGCGGCGGTGTTCCAGCTTTCCACCTATGGCGCGGTCGCCGGCCATCTCGCCGGGCTGACCTGGGGCGCCGAGGATCTGCCCGCCGCGATCGGCGCGACCAGCTCGCGCAACGCGGACGGCAGCTATACCGCGCCTTATGAGATGGTGCGGGCGCTGACCTTGTTCGGTGCGCATGCCGCGGGGGTGGCGGCGATCGAGACTGTGTACCCCAATATTGCCGATGGCGAGGGGCTGGCCGCCTATGTCGCGCGCGGGCGGCGGGACGGGTTTACGGGGATGATGGCGATCCATCCGGCGCAGGTTGCGGCGATCAATGCCGGGTTCAGCCCTAGCGAGGCCGAGATCGCCCATGCTCGGGCGGTGGTGGCGGCGTTCGAGGCCAACCCGGGTGCGGGGGCGTTGAAGCTGGACGGGAAGATGGTTGATCGGCCGCATCTGGCGCAGGCGCTGAAGGTGCTGGCGGTGGCCGAGGGATCGTAGGCGGGGCGCGGCTTTGCGTGCCACAATATTGTTGGTTCGTACGGGGATGTCTGGTCGTTTGAGGCCGGCGGGCGGAGTCAGCCTCCTCCGTGTTGTGGCGTTTCGCGCACGCTCCGGCGTGTGGGTTGGGGCTCGATGGACCCCGGAACAAGTCCGGGGTGACGGGTGTGGGTGGGGTAGTGTCGGTGTCCTTGATACCGGGTGCGCGGGGTAGCGCGGGTCCGGACCGGCTTTACCCCGATACGGACGCCGGCCGGCCCTCGTCCAGCCGATAGACGCGCCTTGCCGTCCCGCTGAACAGGGCGGTTTTTTCGGCCTCCGAGCAATCGGCGACGATGCGTTTGAAGGCGTTCCACAGGGTGCCGTAGCTGCAGCTCTGCCGGTCGACCGGGAAGTTGCTTTCGAACATGCAGCGATCCGGCCCGAAGGTTTCGATGCACTGGATGATATAGGGACCCCAGGCCTGGGCGAGCTCCTCCGACGAGGGCGGGCGATCGCGCGTGTCGAAGCCGAAGCCATAGGCGGCCATGCCGAGCCCGCCGAGCTTGACCGTGACGCCGGGGCGGCGCGCGACCAGGCTCATGCCCTCCCGCCAGGTCTCGAACACCGCCTCGCGCCGGCTGGCATAGGGACCGATGCCGAGCGGCGCGCCGATATGGTCGAGGATGATCGACGTATCGGGAAAGGCGGCGGCGAGCGCGGCGACCTCATCCAGCTGGGTGAAATAGACCCAGGCATCGAAGCTGAGCCCGAGCGGCGCGAGCCGGGCGAAGCCACGGCGAAAGCCGCTGTCGGCGAGCAGATAGCGCGGCGGCGTGGACTCGCCCCACGCGCCGAGCTTCGCATCCCATGGCGCGCGCTGGCGGATGCCGCGGAAGCGCCCGGCCCCGGCGGCGATATGCGCCTCCAGCACCGGGGCCACCGCATCGCCCAGCCGCAGATCGGCATGGCCGACGATGCCGGCGCAGGGGCGGCAATCGCCATAGCGGCCGGTCGTGCGCGCCGCCGTCAGGCCGACCACATAATCGGTCTCGCCGACCGGGCGCATCTCCTCCGGCCCGTCGGTGCGGTAGGATGCGGTGCCTTCGACGAAAACGGAGGCGCGGATGTCATGGCCCGTATGGAAATCGTCCAGCAGCTCGGACAGCTGATAGGTGCCGGACGGGCGGTTCCACAGATGATGATGCGCATCGACGATCGGCCTGGTGGGATCGATCACCGGCTCGACATGGCGCGACAGCCATCGCTCCTGCTCAGCCGGGGTCCTGTGCGGGGTCGATCCCAAAAGCCTCTCCCGACACGACATGCGCTGAACGACTGAATGCCGGCCGGCTCTGCCCGCTATGCCCGGTTATGTCCATTATGGAGCGACCAGGATTCGACCGGCGGCGTGCCGCGACGGGACTATCAAGCACGAGATCAGGCACGAACGAGATCAGGCGATCCAGGCCCTCACGGCGCGCGCGACATCGTCCATCGCATCGCGGGCCAGCGCCACGTCGCGCGTCATCTGCAGGAAGCCATGGACAGCGCCGGACCACAGCAGCAGCTCGGCGGGCACGCCCGCGGCCTTCAGCCGGTCGAGCAGCAGGCGGCTGTCGTCGGCGACCGGGTCGGCCTCCGCCACGCCGAGGAACACCGGCGGCAGGCCGGCCAGATCGGCATGGAGCGGCGTCGCCCTGGCCGGGGGCCGGTGCCGCGCGGCGCCGAGATATCTGTCCCAATACCATTGCATCCGCTCCGCCGTGAGGCCGTAGGCTCCACCGCCGAAGAGGTGCGCGCTTTCGGTGTCCAGGCCGGGCGCGTAACAGCCATAGAGCAGCGCGAGGCCGGCGGGCGTGGTGCGCCCGGCCGCGCGCAACCGGACCGCCAGCGCCAGCGCGAGGGCTGCGCCGGCGCTGTCCCCGGCCAGGACGAAGCGCCTAGGATCGAGCGCATAGCGGCTGGCGCGAAACTCGATCCAGTCCCAGGCGGCGAGGCAATCGTCGAGCGCGGCGGGATAGGGGTGTTCGGGCGCCAGGCGGTAATCGACGCCGACCAGCACCGCGGCGCTGCGTTCCGCCAGCGAGCGCATCAGGCGGTCATGCGTGTCGAGATTGCCGGCGAACCAGCCGCCGCCATGGATGTAGAAGATTGCGCCGCGCGCCGTCGTCACCACCGGCGTGTGGATGCGCAGCCGGATCAGGCCGCCGGGCCCCGGGATGCGCTGCTCCTCGACACCGCCCATGGCGGGCAGCCCGTCGTTGAACCAGCCGGCGGCGGCATTCATGCGCGCGCGTGCCTCGGCCGGCGGCAGGGTCGCCGGGTCGAACGCGGGGAAGCGCTCCGCCTGTGCCGCGCGCGCGGCGACTATCTCGGGATCCACGGGTACCGCCATCGACGGCGAGTATCACGCGCCGCGCGCGTTGCAACAATGGCGACGTATCCCCTTGGCCATGACAAGGGTCAAAGGGCGAGCGAGCCGCCGCGCCGGTCGATCTCGGCGCGTCCTCGGTCGCAACCGGCGTGTCGTGGCCTGCGCCCCCTCCCCGGCCGCCATTATTCCTGGGCTCCGCCGGTCCCGATACGATCGAGCTCGGCGATCACCTCGTCCGACAGGGCGAGCTCGGCCGCGGCGAGGTTCTCGCGCAGATGCCCGGTCGAGGAGGTGCCCGGGATCAGCAGGATGTTGGGCGAGCGCTGCAGCAGCCAGGCAAGCGCGACCTGCATCGGCGTGGCGCCGAGCCGTGCCGCCACGTCCGACAGCGCCGTGGATTGCAGTGGCGAGAAGCCGCCGAGCGGGAAGAAGGGCACATAGGCGATGCCCTGCGCCGCCAGCTCGTCGACCAGCGCGTCGTCCTCGCGGTGGACGAGGTTATACTGGTTCTGCACGCACACCACCGGGGCGATGCGCTGCGCCTCGGCGAGCTGGGTCGAGGTCACGTTGCTCAGGCCGAGATGGCGTATCAGCCCCTTGTGCTGCAGATCGGCCAGTACCTCGAACTGTTCGGCGATCGAGCCTTCGCTCGGCCCATGGATCTGCCCCATGGCGCGCAGGTTGACGACATCCAGCGTCTCGAGTCCGAGATTGCGCAGATTGTCCTCCACGCCCTGGGTCAGCTCGGCAGGGGACAAGGCGGGAAGCCAGGACGCATCGGCGCCGCGCACCGCGCCGACCTTGGTGACAATCGTCAGGTCCTGCGGATAGGGATGGAGCGCCTCGCGGATGATCTGGTTGGTGACGTGCGGGCCGTAGAAATCGCTCGTGTCGATATGGTCGACGCCGCTCGCGATCGCCTCGCGCAGCACGGCGACCGCCGCGTCGCGGTCCCGCGGCGGGCCGAACACGCCGGGGCCGGCGAGCTGCATCGCGCCATAGCCCATGCGGTTCACGCTGCGATCGCCAAGGCGGAAAGTGTCGGGGTTGGTCATGTCGGGTCTCCGGTGTTGCACTGCTCAGGATATGCGCGGCGCGGGACCGCTCGATAAGATGTGGCAATCGGCACAGGTCGTGCGATATTATGCACGATGGCAACCGAACTCGACGATCTCGCCACCTTTGCCGCCGTGGTTCGCGCCGGCGGCTTCCGCGACGCGGCACGCGCGGGCAACGCCTCCGCCTCGGGCCTCAGCGAAGCCGTGCGCCGTCTGGAGACCCGGCTCGGTGTCCGGCTTCTCAACCGCACGACGCGAAGCGTCACCCCGACCGAGGCGGGCGCGCGCCTGTTCGACCGGCTCGGCCCCGCGCTGAGCGAGGTCGAGGCGGCGGTCGATGTAATCAACGCCTTTCGCGACCGTCCCGCCGGCACGCTGAAGCTCAACGTGCCGGCCAATGTCGCGCGCGTCGTGCTGCCGTCGATCGTCACGCCCTTCCTCAGGGCCTATCCCGATATCCGTTTGGAAGTGACGGTCGAGGACGGCTTCGTCGACGTGCTCGCGGCGGGTTTCGATGCGGGCATCCGGTATGACGAGCGTCTGGATCAGGACATGATCGCCGTGCCGATCGGCCCGCGCACCCAATGCATCGCGACCGGCGCCTCGCCCGCCTATCTCGCCGAGCATGGCCGGCCGGAACACCCCCGCGACCTGCTCGACCATGCCTGTCTGCGCGGCCGATTCTCCAGCGGCCGGATCCCGATCTGGGAATTCGAGCGCGGCGACGAGATCGTGCGCGTCGAGCCGGCCGGTCCGTTGCTGACCCAACCGGGCGCCGCATTCGACCTGGCAGTCGGCGCCGCGGTCGACGGGCTCGGCATCATCCATCTGTTCGAGGACTGGTTGAAACCGCATTTCGACAGCGGCGCACTGGTGCCGATCCTCGAACCCTGGTGGCAGCGTTTCTCCGGCCCGTTCCTCTATTATGCCGGCCGCCGCTACCTGCCCGCGCCGCTACGGGCGTTCGTCGATTTCATCAGGAGCAGGCCGGATCAGGTCGCCGGTGGCAGTTAAAACTGCATCCGGCTATTGCCGCCTCTCAACCAGTCGCACGCGGCAGCGGACATTGCGCTCGAGCGCATGGACGAGACCCGCAACGCGATGCTGAGCGAGAGGGCCGCCCGACATGAGCAATCTGTTCCATTCCTACGATCCCGCAACCGGCGAATCGGTCTGGTCCGGACCCGAGACATCGGCGGAGGGATGCACCGCCGCGGTCGCGACGGCCCGCGCCGCCTTCGATGACTGGTCGGCGACCACGATCGAGGAGCGCATCGCCCTGGTCCACCGCTACCGCGACGTCCTGAAGGAGGATGGCGATGCCATCGCCGTCGCGATCTCGCGCGAAACGGGCAAGCCCTTGTGGGAGACGAAGATCGAGCTCGCCTCGATGGTCGGCAAGGTCGACCTGTCGATCGCCGCGCATGACGAGCGCACCGGCAGCCGCGAGCAGGAGGCCCCGTTCGGCCGCGCCGTGCTGCGCCACCGCCCGCACGGCGTGATGGTCGTGCTCGGCCCGTATAATTTCCCCGGCCACCTGCCCAACGGCCATATCGTGCCCGCCCTGCTCGCGGGCAACACGGTCCTGTTCAAGCCGTCCGAGGAAACGCCCCTGGTCGGCGAGCTTGTCGGTGCGGCGATGCGCAAGGCAGGTCTGCCGGAGGGTGTCTTTACCGTCATTCAGGGCGGCCGCGACACCGGCGCGGCACTGCTCGCCGAGGATATCGACGGGTTGCTGTTCACCGGGTCGGCGAATGCCGGTGCGCATTTCACGCGCATTTTCGCCGAACGCCCCAAGGTGATCCTCGCGCTAGAACTTGGCGGCAACAACCCGCTGGTCGCATGGGACGGCGATCCGGAGGCAATCGCCTCGATCGTCGTCGCGTCCGCCTTCGTCACCACCGGCCAGCGCTGCTCCTGCGCGCGCCGCCTGATCGTGCCCGAAGGCCCGAAGGGCGAGGCGATCGTCTCGGCGGTCGCGGCGCTCTCCGACCGCATCACGATCGGTGCGTGGAATGAGACACCGGAGCCGTTCATGGGCCCGCTGATCTCCCCCGCGGCGGCGGCACGCGCGTCGCTACAGGCCGAAGGATTGATGAAGCTCGGCGCGCAGGCGATCCGCCCGTTCGAGGGGCGCCCCGGCCCGTCGACCGCGTTCGTCGGCCCGACCATCCTCGACGTCACCGGCCTGGACGCGCCCGACGAGGAGATTTTCGGACCAGTGCTCCAGGTGACCCGCGTCGCCGATTTCGACGCCGCCATCGCCGCCGCCAACAACACACGTTTCGGCCTGTCGGCGGGCCTGATCAGCGACGACGACGCATTGTGGGAACAGTTCACGCGGAAAATCCGCGCCGGCGTGGTCAACCGCAACCGTCCTACCACCGGCGCGGCCGGATCCATGCCGTTCGGCGGCCTAGGCGCGTCCGGCAACCATCGCCCCAGCGCCTATTATGCGGCGGACTATTGCGCCTATCCCGTCGCCAGCTTCGAGGCTGATCGGGTTGCGGACCAGGTGCACGACCTGCGGGGGATCCGCGCCTGATGAGGATTGCCGTCACTCTTTCGGTGGCGGCGACCTCCTGTCTCGCCTCCCCGGCCATAGCTGGGGAGGAACGCGCGCCCGTGCAGTTCGGCGCGACTTATGTGACCGACATCCTGTCGGTGGTCGATGGCGGCATCCGGCGCGGAACCGACTGGCTTGGCCGGGGCGATGTGACCGCCTCGGTCGACGGCCAGGTCTTCGGCATCCCCGGCGCCGAGCTGTTCGTCGATGTGATGGGCGTCAACCCGCCGGACTTTTCCGGCCGCCATGTTGGCGACGCCCAGACCGTCAGCAACGTCCAGGCCAACAGCGCGATCAGGCCCTATGAGGCATGGCTTTCCGTCCCGGTCGGCAAGCGCTTCACGGTCAAGGCCGGCCTGATCGACCTGAACACCGAATTCGACGTACAGGATGTCGGCCGCACCTTTCTCAACAGTTCGTTCGGCATCGGCCCCGACTTTTCGCAGACCGGCGTGAACGGCCCCTCGATCTTCCCCGCCCCGGCAACCGCCATTCTGTTCCGTTATGAGGATGACGACTGGGTCGCTCGCGTCGGCGTGTTCGACGCCGTCGCGGGGAGCCTCGCCAATCCCCGCCGCACCGTGTTCCGCATACCCGGCGAACGCGGCGCGCTGCTGGTCGGCGAGGTCGACCGAAAGCTTCCCGGCGATGGCGAGGTTCAGCTGGGCCTGTGGCATTATACGACGCGGTTCAACCAGATCGACCCTGCCGCAACCAGCACGGCGAACAGCCAGGGCGGCTATGCGCTGGCCGAGGGCACGCTGGCGGAGAGCGGCAAGGCGAGCCTGCTCGGCTGGGCGCGCATCGGCGTCGCCAGCGACAGCACCAACCCGATCGACCTATATCTTGGCGGTGGTGTGGCATGGCATAGCGAGAAAGACGAAATCGGGCTCGCGGTCGCGCATGCCCATCTCGGCGAACCGGGCCGCCGCGCGACGATCGCGGCCAAAGGTGGCGCCGACCGCGCCGAGACGACGATCGAATTCACCTATTCCCGGCCGGTGGCGCCCTGGCTCACCGTACAGCCCGACCTGCAATATGTTATCGACCCGAGTTGGGTTCCCTCGCGCGACAATGCACTGGTCGCCGGCGTGCGGCTGAGCTTCTCGCTATCGACCGAATGACGCCGACCGACCAGATCCGCTTCCCCTGTCGTCGTCCGCCGCCCCTTTCCGCTTGCCGTGCCTCCGGCCGGAAGGCACGATGCCGTCGACACGACCGTCGCGGCAGCAAGTCCCGGTCGGGCAAGGGGAGGAATCGTCGATCATGATCTGCGACACCATGACGGGCGCGTCGCGCGCCCTAGCCGTCCTAGCGTGCGCCGCTTCGGGCTTCGCGCTCGTCTGCGCCACGCCCGTCATGGCGGCGCCGGCTCAGACGGGCGCGATCGGTATCTCGAGCGACGACAGCATCAACCCGCTGGCCGCGCCGGCCGAACCTGCCGCAATTCCCCTGGGCACCGGCGGAGTCACCGGGTCGACGGCACGCGAGGCCTGGTTCCGGCAATATGGCACCGCCTTCACGCGCAACGTCACCACCGCGACGATTACGCCGTTCCTGCCTGATCCGGCAAAGGCGACCGGCGCCGCGGTGATCGTGGCGCCGGGTGGCGGCGGGATATTCCTGTCGATCGAGGCGGAAGGCTGGAAAGTCGCCCGGGCGCTGGCGGATCGCGGGATTGCGGCCTTCGTGCTGAAATACCGCACGCGCCCCACGCCCGGCGGGGAGGCCGAATTCAAGGCGGCCATGGACGCCATGTTCGCCAATGCCGGCCGCAAGGGCACGCGCATGAGCCCCGACGCAGCCGCCGCCCGCAAGAGCGATTCGATGGTCGATGCAGCCGCCGCCTTCGCCCTGATCCGGTCCCGTGCCGCCGAATGGCATGTCGATCCGCAACGCGTCGGCATCATCGGCTTCTCGGCCGGCGCGATGGTGACCATGACGACAACCCTCGGCATGCCGGAGGTAAAGCCGGCCTTTATCGGCCCGATCTACGGCTCGATGGAGCCGGTGACCGTTCGGGCCGACGCGCCGCCGATGTTTGCCGTGCTCGCGGCCGACGATCCGCTATTCGCGCACAAGGGCCTGGGCCTGATCGACTCCTGGCAGCAGGCAGGCCGCCCGGTCGAATTCCACCTCTACGAGCATGGCGGCCATGGCTTCGGCCTGGGCAAGAAGGGGACCACCAGCACGGGGTGGTTCGATGCCTTCATTCTGTGGCTCGACACCAACGGCTTTCTGAAGCGCGCTCCCTGATTGGCGAACGGTCGCGTCGACTCACGCGACGTGTGCAGACGCGACGCACGGTAGCCGACGCCGAGTTCGAACAGAGGTGCGGCCTGCGCGGCACCTCACCAGCCGCCAGCGGTTCACCTTCCGCTGGCCGGACTGCAGGGCTTATGCGTCGGTGAGTTCCCGCCTAGCGGGCACGCCCGTGAAGTCGACGACACGATCGGCCGTGATGGCCACATCGCCGGTATCGAAACGATGGCCGGCCTGGTCGAGCGTCAGGCGGGCCAGGCCGGTCAGGCGCGGCCCCTCGTCCTCCGACGCCTCGACGGACGCGATCGACGGCAGCCAGTCGATGCCGACGCCGTCGGTCTTGCGATCATGAAGCTGATGGATATGGCCCTGGGCGACGAAGCGCAGATCATGACCGTCGAAAAGGGATTCGATGCCGCGCCGCGTGTCGCGCGACACGTCGCCATCGACCGTCTTGAACCAGGGCTTGTGCAGGAACAGGCCGACCGGGCCGGTGCTCGCATCGAGCACGGCGCCAAGCCACACCATTTGCGGGCTGTCTGGATGCGTATCGAACGATGTCGGGTTAACGCCGACGAGCGTCCAGCCGCTGGTCTGATGAGCCCAATTGTCCTGCCCGAACGTCGCGCTGAAACGCGCCAGCATCTCGGTCCGGTCAGCCGCTATTTCGCCAAGGTGAATCATGCGGTTCGCTCCTGTATCGTTCAGGCGATCGCTCTTCCGCGTCAGGCGAAAGCACTCGCGATCGTTAGCGAAGCCTACGCCCCGTCAGTGCAGCTTTGATGACGCTGATGTTGCGGTTCAGGGTCAGAGACTGTTTGGAAATGCGCGAGGAGCATTTCGCGGTGCCAGCCCTGAAAATCGCTCTTCCGCGAATGTACAAACATCTCTCAGGCCGACCAGGCGGCGATGTCGTCCTGCTGCCCGATCAGCGCGAGGCCGTGCGCGATCGAGGTGAGCTCGTCGCCCGAGCTGATCGCGGCATCACCGAAACGGTGTGAGAACAGCGCGCGGACGGCCGGGATCAGCGAGGAGCCTCCAGTCAGGAACACCCGGTCGATCCCGCCTGCCTCAAGCCCGGCGACGGAGAGCGCGCGATCGACGGTCGCGTCGATCCGGCGCAGATCCTCGGCGATCCAGCCCTCGAACTCGGTCCGCGCGACATCGGCCTCGATCTCCAGCCCGGCACCGGCGAAATGGAAATGCGCCCGGTCGCCGCTCGACAGCGCCCGCTTCAGCCGGCCAACCGCGTCGTAGAGCGGGAAACCGAGCTCGTTCTCGATCAGCGCGATCATCCGCCCGATCGCGGCCGGCTCGGTCGCCGATCGCTGGAGCCGATGCAGTTCCTCCAGCGTGCGGCGGTTGCGCATCAGCGCGAGACGCGACCAGTCGGCGAAATCGGAGAAATAGCCGCCGGGGATGTCGAGTATCTTGTCGAACGAGCGATAGGTGCCGCCCTTGCCGAGCATCGGCAGCACCAGCCGATCGACGATACGCTGATCGAACCGATCGCCCGCAATGCCGATACCGGCATGACCAAGCGGCACGCAGCGCTTCGCCGCCCCCGGCTCGGCGACGCGCACCACCGAGAAGTCGCTGGTGCCGCCGCCAAAGTCGGCGACGAGGATCGTGGCAGGCTCCTCCAGCCGGGTCGCGTAGCTGAACGCGGCACCGAGCGGCTCATAGACATAATGGATCTCGGCGCCGAAGCCTGCGAACATCGCGTCGTAGCGCTGACGGGCCAGCGCCTCGTCGGGCCGCGCGCCGGCATATTCGACCGGGCGCCCAACAACGACCCGCTGCGGCCGTGTCTTCAGCCCGTCGCCGGCATGCAGGGAGAGCTTGTCGAGGAACATCCGCCCGAGTTCCTCGAAGCGATAGCGCTTCTCGAATACCGAGGCATGCTCGAACACCGGGCTTGCCGCGACCGACTTGAACGACTGGATGAAGCGCGTGCCCTGCGGATAATCGAGATATTCGGCGATCGCCCAGGGACCCGCCTCGACCGCCAGCCCGCCCCGCACATCGTCGTCATGCCAGAAGCAGAGCGCCGAGCGGAATACGGCGCTGCGCTCCTCCGGCCCGTCGAACGCGACCAGGGTCGCGCCGCCATCCGCACCTGCGCGCGCGAGCACGCTGTTGGTGGTGCCGAAATCCAGGCCGATGGCGCCGCCGGCGGCAAGATGTTCCATTGCCGACCTCCGACGCAGCACACAAGGCAGGCGCCTATGCCGCCTGACGCCGGGTCAGGGCAAGCTCTGTTATCCTGCCCTATCCCGCAGCCCTGGCCGCCTGCCGCGCCTTCAGTTCCGCCTTCCAGCCCCGCGCGCGCCACCACATGATGATCCCGGTGATCGCCAACAGCGCGGGCAGGAGGCCGCCGAGCACGATGATCGTCTGCCACAGACCGCCCATGCGGGTGCCGTCATGGATACGCCGCATCAGCCGCGCGGTATCTTCAGGCTGGATGCGCCCGGCCTTTGCCGTGCCGGTCGAATCGTCGACGGTCACGCTCGGCTGGGGATTGCCGGCCAGCCCGATGCGCCATTCGGCCTTGAGATCGGTCGGCCAGGTCACCTGGCGGACATCGCCGGGCAGCGCCGCCTGGGCGCTGGCGATGGCGGTGTCGAGCGAGAGGCGCGGCGTTTCCAGCGGCCGCGCCCGTGCCTGCGCCGCGCGGTCGGGGCCCGCCCCACGCTGCTGTCCTCCACCAGTGAGCGCCCCGAAGAATTGCGGGAAGGAAATCCAGGCGCCGGTAAGCGACAGCACGAACAGCGGCAGCGCGACCCAGAAGCCCGTCAGGTGATGCAGGTTGGTGTCGAGATTAGGGTGCCGCCGCCAGCGCAGGCCGCGCACCCATTTGCCGACGGTCGGCCACCACAGCCACAGGCCGGTGAAACAGGAGAGCATCATCGCCACGCCGATCCAGCCGACGATCTGGCGGCCGAGGCCAGGCACCATCAGGCTGCCATGGATGACGTGCATGGTGCGGATCAGGCCGGAATTGCCGACCGCCTTGTCGAGCACACGTGCCGTCGGCGGATCGAGATAGATGCTGATCCGCATCGGCGGCCCCTTGCCCGCCCGGCTGGCCGCGACGATCACCGGCGCGCCGGCATCGCCGGGCAGGGTCAGCGTCGTGATGCGATCCTCCGGGCCGAGTGCGCCGCGCGCGGCCTGCACATAGAGGTCGGGATCGATCTGCGTGCCGCCGCTGACCGCATAACGCTGCGGGTTGATCGCATGGTCGATCGCCTCGTCCCATACCAACGCGGCACCGGTCACCGAGATCGGGATGATCAGGATCGCGAGGATCAGCCCGATCCATTTATGCACCTGGAACCATGCGCGCCGCAGCGCCAGCTTGCTCATCCTGCCCTCACCTTGCAACCTGGGCACAGGCATAGCGCCTGCTCGGCGTGTTGCAATTGCGAATCGTTTGCGCTGATTGGGATTCATTCGCGCTTCAACCCCGCGCCTTGCCAGGAGCTTCCGTCGTCGACGCCGGATGACAGGCTCAGCCAGGCATGACCCGGAGCCGGATCGCGAAGGACGGCGCATCGCTGGCGATCGTGATCGAGGGCGGAACCGGGCTCTCAAACAGGATCGCATCGTAGCGGGCCAGCGGCCGGAAGCCGCCATCATCGGCCACCGTCGCGTCGCCGGTGGCAAGGATCATCAGCCAGGTCTCATCATCACCGCCGCCGACCTGCGCCGTTCCAGCCGGCAGCCGCTCGACCGACGCGGTGCATCGGCCACGGCGCACCATCACGTTGAGATCCCGGACATCGCCGCCGACCGGCGCGCCCCACGCGGCCACGTCTGCGGAAAAGGCGAAGGGCGCCTCCGCCGGTGTCAGGCGCCTCTCCGGCGCATTCGCGACCGTCAGCGACAAATCCCCTTCCAACACCGACAGGATCCGGTCGATGCCAGGAAAATCGGCAAAGGGTCCGGCGCCCCGCACTGCTGCGATGCTGACCCGCCAGACGAAATCACCCATGCCCGCACCAGGCGGGAAGGCGGCGATCTCCGCCGTCTCCCCGCCGCCATTGCGCCACGGCGCCTGGAGGCGCGTCGCCGCGCTCAGGAGGCGATGGCCGCTCAGCCGAGGATCCCCGGGAGATCGAGCCCCTTGTCCCGTGCGCAGTCGACCGCGATGTCATAGCCCGCATCGGCGTGGCGCATCACGCCGGTCGCCGGATCGTTCCACAGCACGCGTTCCAGCCGGCGGGCAGCCTCTTCGGTGCCATCGGCGACGATCACCATGCCGGCATGCTGGGAATAGCCCATGCCGACACCGCCGCCATGATGCAGCGAGACCCAGGTCGCACCCGACGCGGTGTTGAGCAGCGCGTTGAGCAACGGCCAGTCCGACACGGCATCCGAGCCGTCGCGCATCGCCTCGGTCTCGCGATTGGGGCTGGCGACCGAGCCGGAGTCGAGATGGTCGCGACCGATGACGATCGGCGCCTTGAGTTCGCCACTGGCCACCATCTCGTTGAAGGCCATGCCGAGTCGGTGGCGGTCGCCGAGACCGACCCAGCAGATCCGCGCCGGCAGGCCCTGAAACTTGATCCGCTCGCGCGCCATGTCGAGCCAGGTGTGGAGCGCCTTGTTGTCGGGCAGCAGCTCCTTCACCTTGGCGTCGGTCTTGTAGATGTCCTCCGGATCACCCGACAAAGCCACCCAGCGGAACGGGCCGATGCCGCGGCAGAAGAGCGGGCGGATATAGGCGGGCACGAAGCCCGGGAAATCGAACGCGTTGGCCACGCCCTCGTCCTTGGCGACCTGGCGGATATTGTTGCCGTAATCGACCGTCGGCACGCCGGCCGCCTGGAAATCGAGCATCGAGCGGACATGGACCGCCATCGATGCCTTGGCGGCATCGATTACCGATTGCGGGTCGCGCTCACGGCCCTGCGCCCAATCCTCGAGGCTCCAGCCCTTGGGCAGATAGCCGTTGAGCGGATCATGCGCCGAGGTCTGGTCGGTCAGCAGGTCCGGGCGCACGCCACGCGCGAACAGCTCAGGCAGGATTTCGGCGGCATTGCCGAGCAGGCCGACCGAGACCGGTTTCCCGTCGGCCTTTGCCTGGTCGATGATCGCCAGTGCTTCGTCGATCGTGGTCGCCGAACGATCGAGATAACCGGTGCGCAGCCGCATCTCGATCCGGCTCGGCTGGCATTCGATCGCGACACAGGAGGCCCCGGCCATCACCGCCGCCAGCGGCTGTGCGCCGCCCATCCCGCCAAGGCCCGCGGTCAGCAGCCAGCGGCCCTTGAGGTCGCCTTCATAATGCTGGCGGCCCATCTCGACGAAGGTTTCGTAGGTGCCCTGAACGATGCCCTGGGTGCCGATATAGATCCACGAGCCCGCGGTCATCTGGCCGTACATCGCCAGGCCCTTGCGATCGAGCTCGTTGAAATGCTCCCAGGTCGCCCAGTGCGGCACGAGGTTGGAATTGGCGAGCAACACGCGCGGCGCATCGCGGTGGGTGCGGAATATGCCGACCGGCTTGCCCGACTGGATCAGCAGCGTCTCGTCGTCCTCGAGCCGCGTCAGGGCGGCGACGATCCGGTCGTAACTCTCCCAGTCGCGCGCGGCGCGGCCGATGCCGCCATAGACGACCAGTTCCTCGGGGCGTTCGGCGACATCCGGATGGAGGTTGTTCATCAGCATGCGCAACGGCGCCTCGGTCAGCCAGCTCTTTGCGGTGAGCGTGGTGCCGGTGGCTGGGCGGATGATGCGGCTGTTGTCGAGACGAGTCATCGGGTGGGTCCTTTGCAATTTCCTTTCCTGCCAGAGCGTTTGCCGGGACCAGCCCCGATCCCGACGTCACCCCGGACTTGTTCCGGGGTCCATCGTGCCGCGAAAGCAACGCCGGTTGCGCCTGCGGAACGATGGATGCCGGAAAAAGTCCGGCATGACGGTGGTGGGTGAAGCGGGTCGTTCGCAAAATCTCCAGCCGGAAGGTCAAGTCGATCGGGCGAAGGCGAGGCATACCTTCAGGATTTGGGTGAGTGTGGGTCGCAGGAAGGCCCCGTCGAGCGGGGTGGGCCAGGTTTCAGGCGTCGGCGTCTCGGGCTCGGCCATGTATCCGCGCATCGCCAGCTCCATCTGGATCGCGTGGACACCGTCGGCCGGCCGGCCGTAGTGGCGTGTGGTCCAGCCGCCCTTGAAGCGGCCGTTGAGCACGTGGCTCAGGCCGGACGCAGCGCATTCCGCCTCGACCGCTTCGGCCAGCGCCGGGTCACAGCTCGCGCCGGAGAAGGTGCCTATGTTGAACTGGGGGAGTTCGCCCTCGAACAGCCGGGGGATATGGCTGCGGATCGAATGGGCGTCGTAGAGGACGACGCGTGGGTGAGAGGCGCGGAGCCGGGTCAGTTCGGCGTCGAGCGCTTCGTGATAGGGATCGAACCAGAGCGTACGGCGGCGGGCGATCTCTACGCCATCGGGTTCCTGGCCCTGGCGGTAGAGCGGTTCGCCGTCGAAGGTCGTGGTCGGGCAGAGTTCGGTGGTCGCCTGGCCCGGATAGAGCGAGGCGCCGGAGGGGTCGCGGTTCATATCGATCGCGCTGCGCGAGATGGTGGTACGCACGGTGGTCGCACCGAGATCGGTGGCGACATCGTAGAGCTGGTCGATCCACCAGTCCGCGTCGCGGCGGGCCAGCCAGGGGGAGACGAAGGCGGGTTCGATTTCGACAGGGAGGTAGGTTCCGGTGTGCGGGAAGCTGACCACGAGCGGGGCGGTGCCGCGGTGGATTTCGAGGGTCATGCGGCCCCTCCCCATCCGTCATGCCGGACACCCTTTTGCTTCCCCGGCGAAGGCCGGGGTCCAGTTGGGAAGGTCGGTGTAACGACGCGCGACGCGAGCCATTGTCGTCCCCCAACTGGGCCCCGGCCTTCGCCGGGGAAGCAAGTTTTGGAGTTGGGCGTGGTGCTCATGCCGCGACGTCGGGGAGAGCGATGCCCACCGCTTCGACCAGCGCGCCCGAACGGATGATCGCGTTCGCCGCTTCCATGTCGGGGTGCATGTGGCGGTCATGGTCGAGCCACGCCACATCGCGCCGCAGCCTCGCCCGTGCCGCCTCAAGCGCTTCGGACGACACCAGCGGCGCGTGGAATTCGCAGCCCTGCACCGCCGCGAGCAGTTCGATGCCGAGCACCGCGCCGAGATTCTCCGCCATGTCGAGCAGCCGCCGGGCACCATGTGCCGCCATCGAGACATGGTCTTCCTGATTGGCCGAAGTCGGGATCGAATCGACGCTCGCCGGATAGGCGCGCTGCTTGTTCTCCGAGACCAGAGCCGCTGCCGTCACCTGCGGAATCATGAAGCCCGAATTGAGGCCCGGCCGGGGCGTCAGGAAGGCGGGCAGGCCCGACAGCGCCGGATCGACCAGCATTGCGATGCGCCGCTCGGCGATCGAGCCGATTTCGCAGATCGCCAGCGCGATCATGTCGGCGGCGAAGGCGACGGGCTCGGCGTGGAAATTGCCGCCGGAAAGCGCCTCGTCGGTCTCCGGGAAGATCAGCGGATTGTCGGAGACGCAGTTCGCTTCGTTCTCCAGCGTCGCCGCGGCCTGACGCAGGATGTCGAGCACCGCGCCCATCACCTGGGGCTGGCAGCGCAGGCAATAGGGGTCCTGCACGCGCTCATCGCCCGTTGCGTGCGAGGCACGGATGGCGGAGCCTGCCATGAGCGTGCGGAGCGCGGCCGCCGTCTCGATCTGGCCGGCATGGCGGCGCAGCGTGTGGATGCGCGGATCGAATGGCGTGTCCGATCCCCGCGCCGCCTCGGTCGAGAGCGCGCCCGTCACCAGCGCGGACTGGTGCAGCCGCTCCGTCTCGAACAGGCCGGCGAGCGCGTTCGCGGTCGAGAATTGCGTGCCGTTGAGCAGCGCCAGCCCTTCCTTCGGCCCGAGCGTCAGCGGGGCAAGGCCCGCCGCCGACAAGGCCTCAGTTGCCGGCAGGCGCGTGTCGCCGACGAGGATGTCGCCGACACCGATCATCGTCGCGGCCATATGGGCGAGCGGCGCGAGATCGCCCGAGGCGCCGACCGAGCCCTGCGCCGGGATCACCGGCGTCAGGCCCTGCGCCAGCATCGCTTCGAGCAGCGCGACCGTCTCGGGCCGCACGCCGGAGGCACCCTGGGCGAGGCTGGCAAGTTTCAGCGCGAGCATCAGCCGCACGACCGGCACCGGCGAGGGTGACCCAGTGCCCGCGGCATGGCTCAACACGATGTTGCGCTGGAGCGTGGCGAGATCGTCGGTCTCGATACGCACGCTGGCGAGTTTCCCGAAGCCCGTATTGATGCCGTAGACCGGCTCACCCCGGGCAAGGATGCGCTCGACCGCGGCGGCGCTGGCCGCGATGGCGCCCGCCGACGCCGGATCGAGCCGCACGTCCGCACCGCGATAGATCGCCCGCCATTCGCCCAGCGGCACGGCACCGGGCCTGAGGGTGATCGCGTTCATAAGCCACTCCAGATACGGGCATGGAGCGGGTTGAACCCCATGCGATAGACGAGTTCGGACGGGTGCCCGATATCCCAGATGGCGAGGTCGCAGGCCTTGCCCGCCTCGAGCGAGCCGACCCGATCCTGAAGCCCGAGCGCGCGGGCAGCGTTGATCGTGACGCCGCGCAGGCATTCGGTGACGGTGAGGCGGAACAGGGTCGCGCCCATGTTCATGACCAGCAGAAGCGAGGTGAGCGGCGACGTGCCGGGGTTGTTGTCGGTCGCCAGCGCGATCGGCACGCCCGCCGCGCGCAGGCCGGCGATCGGCGGCAGCAGCGTCTCTCGGACGAAATAGAAGGCGCCGGGCAGCAAGGTCGCGACGGTGCCGCTCTGCACCATCGCCGCGATGCCGGCCTCATCGAGATATTCGAGATGATCGGCCGACAGGGCGCCGTAGCGGGCGGCAAGCGCTGCGCCGTGGAGGTTCGAGAGCTGCTCGGCATGGAGCTTGACCGGCAGGCCGTGCGCGGCCGCGGCAGCGAAGACGCGTTCGGTCTGCGCAGCGCTGAAGCCAATGCCTTCGCAAAAGGCATCGACCGCATCGGCGAGACCGGCCGCGGCGACGGCCGGGATCATCGTGTCACAGACCAGATCGACATAGCCGTCGGGATCGCCGGCATATTCGGGCGGCAGGGCATGGGCGCCGAGGAAGGTGGTGCTGATGCCGACCTGCCGCACCGTGCCCAGGGCGCGGGCAGCGCGGAGCATCTTCAACTCGTCGGCCAGCGTCAGGCCATAGCCCGACTTCACTTCGACCGTGGTGACACCCTCGGCGATCAGCGCGTCGAGGCGAGGAAGCGCGGTGGCGACCAGATCGGCCTCGCTCGCCACGCGGGTCGCCGTCATGGTCGATCGGATGCCGCCGCCGGCGCGGGCGATCTCCTCATAGGTCGCACCGTCGAGCCGCATCTCGAACTCGCGGGCACGGTCGCCGGCGTGGATCAGATGGGTGTGGCAGTCGATCAGGCCCGGCGTGATCCAGCGGCCGGCGCAGTCGACCGTCTCCGTCGCGTCGAAGGCGGGCGCACCCTCGGCCGGGCCGGCATAGACGATCCGCCCACCCTGCTCGGCGACGATCCCCTGCTCGACGATACCGAGCCCTTCGCCCGCGCAAGTCATCAGCCGGGCGTTGCGCCACAGCCGGTCGCAGCGGGGATGGTCCGGAGTCGTCATGCGATACAGACTTGGCCAAAGCGCGGAATATGTCTAGACATATTCGACAGGAGGTGCCGATGTCCGCTTTGTGGTTCGAGACAGCGCTGGTCGGTAGTGACTGGGCCGAGCGCGTCCGGCTTGAAATCGCCGATGGCCTGATTTCCGCCATTGCGACGGGCGTCGATCCCATGCCGGGCGACGATCGCCACGCGATCGGCATGCCCGGCCTGCCCAATCTCCACAGCCATGCGTTCCAGCGCGGCATGGCCGGCCTTGCCGAGCAGCGCGGCACCACCGGCGACGATTTCTGGTCGTGGCGCGAGTTGATGTACCGCTTCCTCGACCGGCTCGGCCCCGAGGATGTCGAGGCGATCGCCGCTTTTGCCTATGTCGAGATGCTCGAATCCGGGTTCACCCGCGTCGGCGAGTTCCATTATCTCCATCATGACGTGGACGGCAGCCCTTATGCCGACCGGGCCGAGATGGCGGCGCGGATCGCGGCGGCGGCGGAAGCGAGCGGTATCGCCCTCACCCTGTTGCCGGTCTTCTACGCCCATGGTGGCTTTGGCGGCGCAGCGCCGGGGGCAGCACAGCGGCGCTTTCTGAATGATGTCGAAGGCTATGCCCGGCTGGTCGAGGGGTGCCGCGCCGCCAGCGCTATGCTGCCGGACGCCGTGACCGGCATCGCCCCGCACAGCCTGCGCGCGGCGACGCCCGAGGAACTCGGTGCGATCCTGCCGCTGGCAGAGGGCGGGCCCGTCCACATCCATATCGCCGAGCAGCGTAAGGAAGTGGCCGACTGTCTCGCCTGGAGCGGTTGGCGCCCGGTCGAGTGGCTGCTCGGCGAGATGCGGGTCGATAATCGCTGGTGCCTGGTCCATGCGACCCATGTCACCGACGTGGAACGCGCGGCGCTCGCCCGAAGCGGCGCGGTTGTCGGGCTGTGCCCGATCACCGAGGCCAATCTGGGCGACGGCATCTTCCCGGCCGCGGCCTATCTCGCCGAGGGCGGCGCGTTCGGCATCGGCAGTGATTCCAATGTGCTCATCTCCGCGACCGAGGAATTGCGCCTGCTCGAATATGGCCAGCGCCTGACCCGGCATGAACGCTGCGTGCTCACCGGCGAACGGGCATCGGTTGGCGCGACGCTGTTCAACGGCGCGCTGGCCGGCGGATCGCGGGCATTGGGTGTCGAGGGCGGGATCGCGATCGGTCATCCGGCCGATCTCGTCTCGCTCGACGCGAACGACCCGGCGCTGGTCGCACGCTCGGGCGACCGGCTGCTCGACAGCTGGATTTTCGCGTCGCGGGCGGGGATAGACTGTGTCTGGCGCCGGGGCATCCGGCTGGTGGAGGGCGGCAGGCATATGCGGGGCGAAGAGACACGGCGGCGCTTCTCGGCCGTGCTCGCGCGCGTGATCGGATGACGATCGAGGCGCGCATCAGGCGCGACATCGAGGAGCGCATCCGTTCCGGCGAATGGCAGCCGGGCACCCGCATCCCGTTCGAGCATGAGCTGGTCGCGACCTATGGCTGCGCGCGGGCGACCGCGAACAAGGCGATCAGCCAGCTCGCGCGCGAAGGCCTGATCGAGCGGCGGCGGCGCGCCGGATCGTTCGTCGCCCATCCGCGCATCCGTTCCGCCGTGATCGGCGTGCCCGATATCGGCGCGCTGATCGCGGCACGGGGCGAGGCCTATCGCTGGCAGCTCGTGTCGAAGGCGGTCGATACGGACCCGCCGGAGGGCGAGACCGAAGCCGCCGGCCCCTGGTTGCGGTTGCGCGGCGTGCATCATGCGGGCGCCGACCCGTTCGGCTGGGAAGAGCGCTGGCTCGATCTCGCCACGGTGCCGGAGGCGGCGGCGGTGGATTTCAGCGATATGGCGCCAGGCACCTGGCTGCTCGGCCATGTCCCCTGGACCGACGCGCGACACCGGATCAGCGCGGTCGCCGCCACCGCCGCCATCGCGCGGCACCTGCATGTTGCCACCCATGCGGCGTGCCTGCAGATCGAGCGCTGGACCTGGCGGAATGGCGCCCCCGTCACCTTCGCGCGGCAGGTCTTTCCGGGCGACCGCTACGATCTGGTCGAGGATTTCAGGCCGCGCTGATCGCTGGACGGTGGGGCCGCAAGTAAAACGGACAGTATCGGGGGATTTTTGCGACCCAACGGGGGTATCGCTTTTCGCTGGCGCTGCTCGCTCTTGCAAGACCCTCTCCAATACAGACGCAATGGATGGATCGCGTTCCAGCAATTCATCGAGCGCTTTCTCGATAAAGAACCTGCCTTCGAGGCTATTCGTGCGACACGGGTTATGAGAATCGCATAGGGTGTCTGGCGTTCCCTGCCGCGACAGGACCAGATGGAGCGCGATGTGGAGTGCTTCGAGTGCCGCTCGTCGTCTGTTCTTCGCAGCGACTTCGCCAGTGACGCGCCATTCGTCGGGGCGGCGCGCCCTCAGCCAGCAGAGCGCGGCCTTCGGATCGGCGAGAATGCGCTTCCGGTAGCGCGCGACGACCGGTGCGCGCCCGCGGAAATGAAAGACGCGTTCGGCGAGATACTCGCAGCCAATGGCGCGCTGATAGCGCGACCGCCGGCTGAGATCGGCTGCCTGTGCCCGGCCCGCCGCGATCCCGGCAGCAAAATCGCCATGCCGATCGAGCCAGCGATAGAGCGTCGCGAGGCTGACCGAGAAGGCCTCGGCCAGATCATGATGGGATGCACCTAGGCGGCACAGGCCGCGGGCCTGGCGGGCGAATTCGGGACGATAGCGGGAAGGACGGGCCATGGCGGCAGGCTGCGCCGTCGGGGCACGGAGTTGAATCGAGAGCCAGCGTCAGGACGCGCCCTCCCCATAAACGCGAACGTCCGGGGATAGTGGGATCCGGACTGGCCGCTCTTGAACGTGGAATTCTCAGAAGCGGGCCTTAGATGCACGCGCGGGCCGTCAGGCCGGGTCCTTCTGCTTAATGGTGAAGGATATCGCATATTCGAACAGCTTGACACGACCTGCGATGTGACTGGTAGCAAGAACAAGATCTTCGGTTATTTCGTTGGCAACAATTATGCCACGTACCGACTTTCCTGGACATAGATTTGCCTCGACCCAGCCCATGTATCGCAGAAGCTGACCGATAACACGATCATAGCCACGTGAGACTTTAAGTTCTATGACGACGAAATACCCATTACTATCAGTCGCGAGGATATCGATGCGTCGCCCCCCGGCATTGTATTCAATACCGGTTAATCCCTCCTCCTCGTAGAGCTTGAGCCCAGCTTCTAGGTGGTGAAGGTTGCGAGCAAGATAATTCTGAAGGTCCTTTTCATAGGCGAAGGTTTCACCGCCTTCTGTAGCAACCCTTACTTCCTCGTCCTCTTCCTCCCAGTCCACTTCGAGCTGTTTATCGGCAGCCTCAATGTCTGCCTTGTAGCGGGGTTTTGAATCACGATCAGTGTCCCAGAGGCGGAAGCGACCGGGGCCTTCCTTGTAAAATAGGTCGTGCCCTGAACCGGCCTTGATGCTCGGATGGTGCTTGCGAAGGGAGTTGTTAACCGACATGCCCTCAACGTGCATCTCGACCGTGTTTGACTTGATCGCTGGATAATTCGCCCTGAACCAAGCGACCGGCTGTGCCTTTGAGAATAGCACGCCCGGTTGCAGGTTCTCTCTCGCCCACTCGGCCATCAGCGTTTTTGTCGGCTTATCGTACTTGGACAAGATTGATGCCCCTCGCGTTAGTGGGCGACGGCCTAGCATGGTGGGCGGTGAAGCCGATAGGGCGGCGGCAACGTGCAACACATCCAATCGCTTGCCGCCCCGTCGCTTTGTGAGCTCACGACCTAATCACCCCGATTTCGGCGCGACCTGTTTGTCGTGCTCAGGCAGCCTCCATACGGAGAATGAACTCCGCCCGCTCGCGCACCGAGGGAGAGCGGTCGGCCAGGAGCGCTGCAGCATATTCCCGGCCCTTCGGCGTTCCGGGGAAATGACGAATGACGGCGGCGAGCGCGACACGCCGCACCACCGCCGAACGGTCCTCGATGCCGCGCGCGATCAGTTCCTCCTTCGGAATAGCGATGCTCAGGTCGCGATGATCGAAGACAGTCACTTTCCGGCGCAGCCCCATCGACTTGTCGACCCATTGCCAGACAAAGCCCGAAGGCCATTCGGCCCGGCCGTTGACCAGTGCGGCCAGTGCGAGGGCGCGGACCGAAGGCTGCACCGATCCGAAGGCGATCCGTTCGAGATGGGGATCGAGCGCGGGGGTCCGAAGGGCATGGCGAAGGACCGATGCCAGAGGGCCAGTCACATCCCAGCAGAGCAATCCGGCAAGATGCTCCGCCACATCGTCGCGAGCGAATACCTTGTCGACGACCGCACGCTCGCCATGCCAGCGCTTCCAACTCGCCTGCCGCACCAGCAGCGCGGTCGCGGCACGCGCGACCACCGCCGGATCGCTCGCGGGAAACGACCGGCTTGCGCACCGCACCGCCGCCTCGCGCACCGGCGCTGCCCAATCGTTCAGACGCCACTGGACGGAGGCTAACAGAAACGGGGTGGGCAGGCCGCCCGTGATCTTGTGAAGCGCTGCCTCGCGCAGGCGGCCATCGCGGTGGAACAGGAACAGATATTCGAGGCCCGGCGTCCGGAACAGGAGCGCCTTGTCGCTCAGACGGCGCGAGAACAGGCTTCCCAACAGCGACGGAGGCCGACGATAATAGAGGTTTGCCGCCGCTGCGATCGCCCCATCTGCCCTGGCAACCTGACCGGGCGGCAGCTGGGCGAGCAGATCGAGCGCCCCATCCAGCATGGCGCCCGGCGCTTTGCCGAGCCCCAGGACGCGTCCGACCTTGGCCAGGGCAGCCAGCAAGTCGGCGGGAAGAGGCGGCGAGCGATCCGTCACAAAGCCAAGGTGCGTCGCCGCTTCCGTGCGGTCAATCGGACACGATGCTCTCGCAAGAAAGTGTCGGCCGCTACACCTTATACCCGACCCACCCGCGAAAGGTGAAACCGGCATAGAACAGCGCAACGTCGGCAAATCCCGCATCGCGCAGGATCGCCTCGTCCTGCTCGGGCGACAGGAGGGGCAGGCGCTCGCTGATCGCGGCGATGGCGTTTTCCGCGTTGAAGGCTGGCACGCCCGACGCGACCGCGAAGGCGGCGTAGCGTGCGAGCCACCGGGCCTTTTCCTCCGGCTGTTGCGGAACGCTGTGATGCGCGACGATGAAGGGGGCGCCGGGCTTCAGACGCCGATACACTTCGGCGACCGTGCGCCGGCGTTCTTCCTCAGGGATGAAGTGAAGCGTCAGTAGGCAGGTCGCGCCGTCGAACGGCCCTTCCGGTGCGTCGTCGATATAGCCTTGTTGAAAATCGACCCGCGACGCCATGGGCCCAAGCGTGCGCTCGGCCAGCCCCAGCATCTCAGCCGACGGATCGATGCTGCAGAAGCGCCATCCGGGCTGCATTTCGGCAAAGACCGCCAATTCCAGCCCGCCACCTGCGCCGAGGACGAGCACATGGCCGTCCTCCGGCACCCGTTCGGCGAGGAGCAGGCCGGTCATGCGCTGAAGGCCGTGAAAGCCAGGCACCTGCCGTACCGGCCCTTCGGCATAGCGGGCGACGGCGTCTGGATCGGAAAAGGGTGTCACGGGCGATTCTCCGCTATGACCCGGGGAGGAGCTCACATAGGAGCGCTTCGGGTCAGGTACGTGTCCCCAGGTTCCCCGCTCTTCGTCATGCCGGACTTGTTCCGGCATCCATCCATCCGCAGACGCTTTCGCTTGAGGCTCGATGGACCCCGGAACAAGTCGGGGGTGACGTTGGGTAAGGCCGGGAGCGATCGACCGGACTGACTCTACTCCAGGTCGTTCTCGCTGATCACGATCAGATCCTGGTCGCTGTTGCGTGCCAGCGCGACCAGCCCCGCCTCGGCGATGGCGTCGCTGAAGCGGTTGAACATGTCGACCGCATCATCGTCCGGCGCATCGCCGCTCAGCGCCTCGAGCACCGCATATTGCACCGCGAATTCATAGTCGTCGCCGTCCACCTCTCCGGTGAACTCGACCTGCTGCTCATGCTCGTTGTCGAGAACCGTCGAGAGATCGATGTCCATCTTGTCTGCCGCCACGCCGAAATCCCTCTAACATTACGCGCCGCGGGGGCGCCCTGCCCCCGCCTATTCCGTAACGCCCCGGTGACGGTCAAGCTCCGAACGTTCAGAGATTGAGCAAAGCCGGGTCTCCTCCCTGGGCGGTGATGTTGACCGACACCGCCCGTTCGAGCGCGTAACGCAACAAAGCGTGCGGCCCGCCGGCCTTGGGACCGGTGCCCGACAGGCCCTCGCCGCCGAAGGGCTGGACGCCAACTACCGCGCCGATGATCGATCGATTCACATAGACATTGCCGGCCGGCACCGCCTCGCGGACCTCTTCGGCGAAGCGGTCGATCCGGCTGTGCACGCCGAGCGTCAGGCCGTAACCGCGTGCGGCGAGCTTGCCGGCGACGCCTTCCAGATCGTTCGGGTCGTAGCGGTAGATGTGCAGGATCGGGCCGAACACCTCGCGTTCGAGAAAGTCGGGGGTCGGCACCTCGGCGATGACCGGTCCGAAGAAGCTGCCGCGCTCGCCGAGCGCGCCGGGGTCGAGCCGGGCGATGATGCGTGCTTCCTTTTCGAGCCGGGCGACGTGATCGTTCAGCGCCTCGCGCGCTTCCTCGTCGATCACCGGGCCGATATCGGTCGACGGGTCGCTCGGGTTGGCAAGCTGCTGCGCCTGGAGCGCGCCGACCAGGGTCGCGATCGTCTCCTCGGCGGTGTCCTTGGGCAGATAGAGCAGGCGGAGCGCCGAGCAGCGCTGACCGGCCGAGCCGAAGGCGGAGAGGATGACGTCGTCCACCACCTGCTCGCGCAGCGCGGTCGAATCGACGAACATGCCGTTGAGGCCGCCCGTCTCGGCGATGAACGGCACGATCGGCCCCGGGCGCGCGGCAAGCGTGCGGTTGATCGACCCGGCAGTGTCGGTGCCGCCGGTGAAGGCGACGCCGGCAATACCGGGATGCGCGACCAATGCCGCGCCGACCACCGCGCCGTCGCCCGGCACCAGCGCCAGCAGCGCCGGGTCGAGCCCGGCCTTGTGGTAGATACGCACTGCCTCGGCCGCGATCAGCGGGGTTTGTTCGGCCGGCTTGGCGAGCACGGCATTGCCCGCGGCGAGCGCTGCCGCGATCTGGCCGGTGAAGATCGCCAGCGGGAAATTCCAGGGCGAGATGCAGGCGAAGACGCCGCGGCCGTGGAGTTCGAGGCTGTTGGTCTCGCCGACCGGGCCGTCGAGGATGACCGGACCGCCGAATTGGCGTTCTGCCAGCATCGCGTAATAGCGGCAGAAATCGACTGCCTCGCGCACCTCGGCGACGCCGTCGTTGAGGGTCTTGCCTGCCTCAAGCGACAGCAGGGCGACCAGCCGGTCCTCCTGCGCCTCGAGCGCATCCGCCATGGCGCGGAGCACGACGGCGCGGCCGATGCCGGTCAGCGCGTTCCAGCGCGGCTGCGCCTTGCGGGCGAGCGTGATTGCCGCGTCGATATCGGCGGGCGTCGCGCTGCCGACCTGGCCAACGATCATGCTGCGATCGGCCGGGTTGGTGACGGGTTCGGCCGGACGCGTGACGAGCTTGCCGCCGATGATCGGGCCGGCCTTCAGCTTTTCGGCGCGGACTGCCGCCAGCGCCTTGCCGGCTGTCTCGCGCGCGACGAGCAGCGAAAAGTCGCGGCCTTCCGAATTGCGCCGCGCGGGGCGGTAGAGCTTCGACGGGACCGGGATCTTGTCATGCGCGCGGGGGTGCGCCTCGACGATCGCGACGGGATCGCGCACGACCTCGGCGGCCGGGATCTCCTCGTCGAGCAGGGCGTGGACGAAGCTGGTGTTCGCGCCGTTTTCGAGCAGGCGGCGGACGAGATAGGGCAGCAGCTCCTCATGCCCGCCGACAGGGGCATAGGCGCGCAGGATGATGCCGCCATAACGCTGGTCGGCGCCGGCATAGAGCGCCTCGCCCATGCCGTGCAGCCGCTGATGCTCGATCCGGACGCCGGCGGCATCGGCCATGTGGCGCACCGCCGCGAGGGTATGGGCGTTGTGCGAGGCGAATTGCGGATAGAGCGCGGGCGAGGCGTCGATCAGCGCCTTGGCGCAGACCAGATAGCTCAGGTCGGTCGCGGCCTTGGTGGTATAGACCGGGTAATCGGGTCGGCCGGCGACCTGGGCGCGCTTGATCTCGCTGTCCCAATAGGCGCCCTTGACCAGGCGGATCATGATCCGGCGGCCGGATTCCTTCGCGAGGTCGGCGAGCGCAGCGATGACCAGCGGGGCGCGCTTCTGATAGGCCTGGACCACGACGCCGAGACCCTTCCAGTCGCCGAGTTCCGGCTCGCGGACCAGGCGGTCGACCAGCTTGAGCGAGAGGACGAGCCGGTCGGCCTCCTCGGCGTCGATCGCGAAGTTCAGGTCGTAGCGGGCGGCGATCAGCGCGAGGCGCTTCACGCGGGGGTAAAGTTCCTCCCACACGCGCGCTTCCTGCACCGCCTCGTAGCGCGGGTGGAGCGCGGAGAGCTTGACCGAGACGCCGTGGCCAAGCTCCGGCCCGGCGCCCGCGGCCGCCTTGCCGACCGTCTCGATCGCGTCGGCATAGACATGTTCGAAGCGCAGCGCATCGGCCTCGGTCCGCGCGCCTTCGCCGAGCATGTCGAAAGAGCAGAGCGTGTTTTCCTTCTTCGCCCGGACCAGCGCCGCCTCGATCGTGCGGCCGAGCACGAACTGCTCGCCCATGATACGCACCGCGGCCGCCACCGCCTGACGGATCACCGGCTCGCCGATGCGCGCGGCGATGCGTTTGATATAGCCGCCGATATCCTTCTTCGCCGTCTCGTCGGCCTCGACCAGCTTGCCGGTGAGCAGCAGGCCCCAGGTCGAGGCGTTGACGAACAGGCTATCCGACTTGCCGACATGGCTGGCCCAGTCGGCCGATCCGATCTTCTCCGCGATCAGCCGGTCGCGCGTCTCGGCATCGGGCACGCGCAGCAGCGCCTCGGCGAGGCACATGAGGGCGAGACCCTCGCGCGTGCCGAGCGAGAATTGCTGGAGGAAATCCTCGACCACGCCCTGCTTCTTCGCCGCCGATCGCGCCGATTCGACCAGCGCGACCGCCTCGGCCACGACTGCCTTGCGCTCGGGAAACGAGAGCGGCTGGTGCGCGAGCAGATCGGCGATGACCGCTGCCTCGTCGCGATATTTGGCGTCGTCGATCATGTCCCAGGGCGAGCGTGGCATCGAAAGATTCCTTGGCGTGGCGAAGATGGCTGAACATCTTCGTCATACTGCTTTGCGGGCTGAACGTGCTTCGTTATATTGGCGCCGATGCCGAAGGAGTCTTACAAATGAGCGCCCGTGCCATGGAATCTTCGGCAGATGCCGTCGACCTCCGAATCCTGCGCATCCTGCAGGAGGACGGGCGCATCACCAACCAGGAACTGGCGAGCCGCGCGGGCCTCTCCCCCGCCGCCTGTTTCGACCGGGTGAAGCGGCTGCGGGCGAGCGGCGTGATCGCGGGCTATACCGCGCTACTCGACCCGGCGAAGCTTGGGCAGGCGCTGCTGATCTTCGTCGAGGTCGTGCTGGATCGCACCACCGACGATGTGTTCACGGCGTTCGCGGCGCAAGTCGGCGACATTCCCGAGGTGCTCGAATGCCATATGGTGGCAGGCGGGTTCGATTATCTGCTCAAGGTACGCGTGGCCGACATGGCGGCGTATCGGCGCTTCCTGGGGGAAATCCTGACCAGCATCCCCGGCGTGCGCGAGACGCGGACCTATGCGGTGCTGGAAGAAGTGAAGGCGACGACGCGGCTGCCGATCTGAGGTCCGCTCCGTCTTTCGCTATCTGGCGCGGGGAAGGAGCGGTCGCCGCGCCTCCCGGATCGCGACCCCGGTGACCACGGCCCCCGCCAGGACGATGGCCGCGATCGACAACAGGCCGACGGGCGAGATTTGTACCCGCAGTTCCACCACGGCATTCCGGTTCAGGACAGGACCGACTTCGTTCGACATTGCCCACTCCCCAATGCGTCTTGCGACGGGCGGATGCTGCCCGGATGAAGGGCGGCTTGCAAGATATACCCCCCTCGCAAGATGGTAGCGACCGGAATCTGGTCGGCATATTGGGGAGGACTTGGGGTATCCCGCTGCGCTGGAGGGACTCCCCGTCCCTCCAGCGCTTCGACATCAGCGTCGCCTCAATAAGCCGCCGACAGGGTCAGGAACCACTGGCGCGGCGCGATCGGATAGGCCGAATAGCTGTTGACCGCCGACCCGATCGACAGGGTGGATACGCCCTTCTTGTCGGCCAGGTTGGTGACGTTCAGCGCGAGCTCGACCTTGCGCAGCGGCAGGATGTTCTCCGGAAGCCGCGCGGCGATCCGCAGCGACGTCAGGAAATAGGATGCCACGCTCGCGTCGTTGGAGAAGGTGCTGAACCGGCGGCCGACGAAATCGCCGATCACCTGCGCCTCGAACGGCCCGGCCGCGACCGTCGCGACCGTCTTGTTCATCCATTTCGGCGTGCCGGGAAGCTGCTTGCCGCAAGTCGGCACCACGCCGTTGGTGACGAGATAGCCGCCGATGCACGAACCGGTGGCGGCACCGATGCCGGACGCGGCCGCACTATAGTCGCTCTGATATTTGGAGAGATTGTACGATGTCGCATTGTAGAGCGAGAAGGCCCGGCCGACCCGCAAGGTGAAGGCGGCATCCACACCGTCCGTCTTCACGTCGCCGACATTGACGAGGATCGACGTGCCGCCGGTGATGCCGCCGCCGGCGATGCCGCCCGGGTTGGTCGAGATCGCCAGCAGGCGGTTGTTGAACACGACATGGTAATAATTGACCTGCGCCTCCAGGCCGATGTCGCTTCCGAGGCTGCGGCGGGTGCGCAGGCCGCCCTCATAGGTCCAGCTGCTCTCCGGCTTGCCCTGGTCGGCAAAGGCATCGAACGCCGCCTGGCTGCCGGTGAACCATGGGCCGCCACCGCCGGCCAGATATGCCTGATACTGGCGCAGGTTCTTCTGGACGTTGAAATAGACTTCTTCATGCCCGTTGAAATCATAGGTCGCGCCTGCCGCCGGCAGGAACCAGCGCAGCGTGTTGATCCGGCCCTGCGGCAGGCCGCCGGTCAGGCCCGAGAGCGAGCCTGCCTTGGGCTGAACCGGGAACCAGCCATTGGCCCATTGCGCGCTGGTCTTGAAGCCGGCCTGGAGGATCAGCTTGTCGGTCGCCTGCCAGGTGTCCTGGATGTGCAGCTGAAGCTGGTTGATCCGTGCTTCGCCCTGATATTGGGTGAACAGCGGCGCGGCTGCCTCAAGCGGGCGGATATAGGGCGTGCTCGATGCCGGGTTGGTGGCGTCGACGCCGTACCAGCGGCGCCACTGGGTGGTGCTGTTATGTTCGAACCAGCCGCCGAGTTCGATTTTATGATCGCCGAGCTCGGCGGTGAGCGCCGAGATCACGCCGCCGCGATCGATGCGATATTCGGTGGTGCGGGTGATCAGGCCCGAACCGCCGGTCGCCGCGACCAGCGCGGCGCCGGCCGCCGTCGCCTGGGCGTCGGTCAGCGCCGTACAGGGGTTAGTGCCGGTCGACGGGCGGATGCCGTTGGCGTTGCCGGCGAAGCGGCAGTTGGCCGGGAGCGTCGCATAATTGGGGTCGAGATAGGGCTGGGCAGTGGTGATCGACTGGCCGAGCGGGCCGGCAACGACACCGGCGCCGTCATTGTGATGGTAATAGCCCGTCGTAGCCCAGGTGATATGGTCCCCGAACTTCGCATCGTATCGGATATAGCCGAGATAGTCGGTCCGCTGCGCATCCGAATAATAGTTGCGATAATTGCTGCCCTCGGCCGCGGGCGAATTGCCCATCGCGTTCAGGTAGGACGTCCGGTACCCGCCGAAATCCGGGTAGAAGAACGGCTTGGCATAGGGCGTGTAGAGCTGGACCGCGGTGGCCGTCTTGCCCGCCGACGGCTTGAAGAACACGGTCGCGTCCTCGTTCGGCTGGGTCATGTCGTTATAGTCGGCATAGAGGGTGATCTTGCCGATGCTGCTGTCGTGCACGAACTTGGCATTGGCCTGGTAGCCGCCCTGCGTGCCGTTAAAGTCCCAGGCACGTGCATGCTGACGCGCTGCCGAGATATAGGCCGAATTCGTGCCGCCGGGGCCGAACTTGCCGCTGTCGATGCGCACGAAGGTGCGCGACGTGTCATAGCTGCCGAAGGTTTGCGCAGCCTGGACGCCGAAATTCTCGAGCGGGTTCGACGAGAAGGTCTCGACGGTGCCGCCAAGGTTGCTGTTCGACGCGGTGGCGAGATCGCCTGCGCCGGTCGACACGACGACGCGGCCGACATTCTCCGAGATCACCGAGCGCTGCGGCGAGAGACCATTGTAATTGCCATAGCTCTGATCGCCCAGCGGCAGGCCATCCATGGTGTAGCCGAGCTGGTTGGCGGCGAAACCATGGATGAAGATCTGGGCGTTCTGCTCGTTATAGCCCCATGGATCGGCGGTGATGTAGAGCACGCCGGGCAGGGTCTGAATCGCCTTCAGCGGCGACACGCCGGGCAGGATCTTCTGGATCTCGGTGCCGGGCAGCGCGGTCGCCGAGCGAGTCGATTTGGCGGCGGTAACGACGATCGTCTCGGCACCGTCGGTGGTGTCACCCGCTTCGATCGGGGCCGTCTGCGCAGACGCAGCATTGGCGTAGAAAAGTGCGCCGGCAAGCGCGAGCGTGCTGCAGGTAAATCGAATCACGGAGGCCCCTTTTGTGTTGTTGCTGCGCCGCAGCGCGAGGGTGCCTTGCCCGTGGAAAGTGCCGTTTCGGCTACGTTTTTGTTGCGAAACCGTGACAGCGAACGATTTGATTGGCCGGCTGCCGGACTCTTCCCCGCCGGCAAAGGCGGGGAAGAGTCACGCCATCAGAAGGCGGCGCTGATCGTGCCGAACAGCTGGCGCGGTGCCGACGAGTGGAACACCAGGATGGTGCCCGCCGGATCGTTCGGCGCGAACACGCTGTTGTCGAAGTTCGACGCATAGCGCTTGTCGGTCAGGTTGGTGACGTTCAGCGCGACCTTCGCGCCCTTCAGCGGACCGAACTGGCCGAAGTCATAGCCGAGGCCGAGATCGAAGGTGACATAGCCGCCAAAGCTCTGATCGTTGGTATAGGTGTAATAGCGGCGGCCGGTGTACTTGCCCTGGACCGAGGCAGAGAAACCGCCCTGCTTGACGGTCACCACGCTGGCGGCCATTTCCTTCGGCGTATCGACCTGCTGTTTGCCCGCCGTCGCGTAGAGCACGCAGGTGGCCGTGCACCAGTTGAGGTCCTCATTATAGGTCGACCTGTTGTACGAGGCCGAATTGTACCAGCTCAGCCAGGGCGCAGGCTTCCACAGTACCCCCAGCTCGACGCCCTTGCTGGTCACGCTGCCGGCATTGTGGAAGGAATTGCCGCAGCCGGGATTCTGCTGCTGGTTCGTCGGGCACGGATTGTACTGAAGCAGGCGGTTGTTGAAATCGACCCAATAGCCGGTCAGCGAAACCTGCAGCGGGCCGCTGACATAGCGATAGCCGCCTTCGAAGCTCTTCGATGTCTCGGGCTTCAGCGTCTTGCCCTGCACGTCCCAGACTGCCTGCGATACCGATTGCGGCCCGAGTTTGAAGCCGCCCTGGAACATCGCGATGTTCTCTGCATAGCTCGCGAATACTTCGTGCCGCGGCGCGATCTTCCAGCGCAGGCCGACTTCGGGCAGGAAATTGTCCTTCGCCACCAGCGAACCGCTGGCGAACTGGCTCGATGCAGGCGGCGCCGCCTTGGCGATACCCCGCCGGGCCTGGGCATCGGACTTCGAATAGGTGCTCTTGAAACCGAAATCGACGCTCAGTGCATCATCGAGCAGCGAGACAGTGTCCTGGACGTAGAATTGCCGCGTCTTCCAGGTCGTCGACTGGACCCACTGCGCGGTATCCGGCTGGCCCTTCAGGAACTGCGCCAGGCTGAACGGGCCGGTGACGTTGGTCCAGATATAGCGCGCGGCGCTGCTGGTGTTGTCCTCGATCCAGAAGCCGGCCTCGAAATGGTTGAAGCCGACATGCCAGCTCACGCTGCCGAGCGCGCCGGTACGGTCGATGGTGTAGCGCGTGTCGCGGATCTGCACCGGCAGGTCATCCGCGGTCGAGGTCGTGCCCTGGGTCGACCAGCCGGTGATCCAGTTGTTGCCGGCACCCTTGTCGGTGTGATGATAGATCTGCCCGCGCACGCTGAGCGACTTGGTGAGGTCGAAGTCGCCGGCGATATAATAGAGCTCGTCGTTGCGCAGGATCTGGCCGTTGGTGAAGGTCACGTCGGCACGCTTTTCCGGCAGTTTGGAATCGACGCACTTGCCCGGCGCGGTCGGCGCCGTCACGGAGCAATAGGCGCGGTCGAGATAGGCCTGCCAGTTCGGCGCATAGCCGCCCCAATCATAGCCCAGGCGGTTAAGCATGTCCTTCGACAGATAGGCGTCGTCGGCCTGGTTGGTGCGCGAGATATCGGCAAAGGCGGTGATCGTACCGCCGTCGAACCTGTACTTCAGCTTGCCGTTGAATTGCTTGCCGGTGGACTTGTTCCAGGCCGGCTGGTTCACGAACAGGTCCTGCTGGCTGTACTGGCCGGAGAGATAGGCGGAGAAGCCATTGTGCTCGCCGGTATCGAAGCGGATGAAGGTGCGCAGGGCATCCTCGCTGCCGACGGTCTGGCTGACCGCAAGCCCCATGTCCCTGTGCGGGTCGCTGCTCGTATAGATCAGCGCGCCGCCGAGGTTGCTGGTCGAGGCGATGCCGAGGCCCGCGATCCCGGTCGCGAGATCGGCACGGCCGAGATTGTCGGAGATCAGCGCGCGGCCGATGGTGAGGCCGTTATAATTATTATAGGCGCCGTCGCCGAGCGGCACGCCGTCCAGCGTGTAACCGAGATGCGTGGTGTTGAAGCCGCGCACCTGGAGCGACAGCGACTGTTCGTTGAGGCCAAGCGCGTCGATCGACTGGGCACTGACGCCCGGCAGGAAGTTCAGCGCTTTCTGGATGCTGGTGCCGGGCGGCAGCACGTCGAGGTTAGACGGCAACAGGGTGGAGACCGAGCGGGTCTCGCCGCTGCCGATGACGACGATGTCCTGGGTCTCGCCGTCCTCGGCGCCGGCCGGAGCATCCACGGCCTTGGCCGGCGCGGCATCTTGGGCATGCGCCTGCGTGGCGAGTGTCAGACAGGCAGCCGCCGTCAACGCGAGAACTGACTTTTGCAACATTATGGCCCCCATTTGTGCAAAGGCGCCGCGACGGGTTCGTCTGCGGCGCCGGAAAAGGTCTAGGGGCGCGCCTATTCCATGCGCTGATGACGGTTTCGCTACGTATCCGTTACGGAAAAAATTCAAAATCTTTCTTGAAGAAGGGGACGCCCATGAAATTTCACGCCTTTCTCGCCGCCACGGCGGTCCTCGCGCTCACCGGTGCGGCGCAAGCCCAGGATCTGACGGCCGGCGCGGCGGCGGCCCGCGACCGGGCGCTGACCGACAAGACCGCGTGGGACGTACTCGAATCGCTCACGACCGAAGTCGGCCCGCGGCCGGTCGGCACGCCGGCGATGGACCGCGCCCGCGACTGGGGCGTGGCCAAGCTGAAGGCGATGGGCTTCCAGAATGTGAAGGTCGAAACCTTCACCACACCGACCTGGACCCGGACCGGGATCGACACCGCGGAGGTGATCAGCCCCTACCCGCAACCCCTGCACATCCTGGCGCTGGGGCGTTCGGCCTCGACGCCGCCGGGCGGGCTCACCGGCGAGATCGCGTTGTTCAAAAGCTATCAGGCATTTCTCAATCAGCCGGAAGGATCTCTGAAGGGCAAGATCGCGGTCGTCACCCAGGTGATGGCGAAGACGCAGGACATTTCCGGATATGCCAACATCAACGCGCAGCGCAGCCGCGGCGCGGTGGAGGCGGCGAAGCGCGGCGCGATCGGCTATATGATGCGCTCGCTGTCGACCGACGACACCCGCCTGCCGCACACCGGCGGCGGTGCCGATGGCGGCATTTCCTCGGTCGCGCTGTCGAAACCCGATGCCGACCTGCTGGAACGGATGGCCGCGCGCGGCAAGCCGGTGACGGTGCGCATCAATGCCCAGTCGACCACGAACCCGGCCTCCACCGCCTATAATATCTCGGGCGAGATCCAGGGCACGACCGATGAGGTCATCGTGCTGGGCGGCCATCTGGACAGCTGGGATCCCGGGACCGGCGCGGTCGACGACGGTGCGGGCATCGCCATCACCATGGCGGCGGCAAAGATGGCGACCGCTGGCCAAGGCAAGCCGCGCCGGACCATTCGCGTCGTGATGTGGGGTTCGGAGGAACAAGGCGGATCGAGCGTCGCCTATGCCTCGGCCCACAAGGACGAAATGCCGAAGATCGTCGTGGTCGGCGAGAGCGACGATGGCGCCGACACCGTGTACAACGCCGCCCTGCCCAAGGGCGCGGACGCCCATCCGGCAATGGCTGCCTTTCGCCTTGCTCTGGCGCCGCTCGGCGTGGTCAGCGACCTGACCCCGGCCACCCAGGGCGGATCGGACGTATCGGCCATGGTGCGCGCCGGCGCCCCGGTGGTCGAGTTCCGCAACAGCGTGCTGCGCTACATGGACCTGCACCATTCGGCCGACGACACGTTGGACAAGGTGAACCCGGAGAAGCTGAACCAGAATGTGGCGATCTGGGCGGCCTTCCTGCATTCGACCGCCTATAGCGATGTCGATTTCCGCAAGCTGGCGGCCGAAGCACCGGCCGAGGCGCCCGACGCGCGCTCGCGGCGCTAGGTTCGTAAAGTGCCGCAGCCCTCCTCATTGTTGTCACCGTGACCAGTTCGGTCAAAAACCCCAAAGAACCCGACGTTCGTCACATCTCTTCCACATAGCACGGCTAGCGGCGGTAGCGGGTCCGGTCGGCGCTCGGGTGCGCCGGCAGGACAGGATCGCGATGGGAGACAGAAGTGACGATCGACCGCAGGGCTTTTCTCCTCGGCGCTTCCGGTGCCGCGATCGCCACGAGCGAGCCGGCGCAGGGGCTCCGGCGACTGGGCGGGCGCGGCTCGATTGCCGATATCGAGCATGTCGTGATCCTGATGCAGGAGAACCGCTCGTTCGATCATTATTTCGGCACCCTGCGCGGCGTGCGCGGCTTCGGCGATCCGCGCCCGGTCAGGCTGCCCGGCGGGAAGGCGGTCTGGGCACAGCGCCGCGCCGATCGCGATGGCGGACAGATCGCCTGGCCGTTCAGGCTCGACTACAACATCAGCAACGCGCGGTGCTTCACCGGGCTCGACCATAGCTGGAAGGACAGCCAGGCGCGCTGGCGCAACTGGGACGTCTGGGCCGACCAGAAGGGACCGCTCACCATGGCGCACCTGACCCGCGCCGATATTCCCTATTATTACGCGCTGGCCGACCAGTTCACCATTTGCGACAGCTATCACTGCTCGTTGCAAGGTCCAACCGGACCGAACCGGCTCTATCATTTCAGCGGCACGAATGGCCTGAGCGTCGGCCAGGAAGGCGTCTATTGCGTCACCAACGGCGGCACCGATGCCAATCCCGGTGCCGACATGGCGAAGGACGATGCGACCGACGGGCTGCCCTGGCGCACCTATGCGGGGCGGCTGGAAGAAGCAGGTGTCTCCTGGCGCGTCTATCAGGAAGTGGCCAATTATTCGGACAATCCGCTCGGCTATTTCAAGGAGTTCCGTAAGCTCGACCGCGCCTCCTCGCTCTATCGGCGCGGGCGGGCTTATGTCGACTGGGTGGACGGCGTTGCCCCCGCGGATCCGGAAAAGACCCAGGCTCAGCATTTGATCGCTGCCTTCGCCGCCGACGTGGCCGCCGATCGCTTGCCCTCGGTTTCCTGGATCGTGCCGATGATGCAGATGAGCGAACATCCCGATGCGCCGCCGCCGTTCGGCGAAGTGCTGATCGGCAGCCTCATCGCGGCGCTCGCCGCCAATCCGAAGGTCTGGGCGAAGACCGCTTTCATCCTGAATTATGACGAGAATGACGGATTCTTCGATCATGTGCCGGCGCCGATGCCGGCGATCGCCCCGGCCTATGGCGCGAGCAATGTCGATGTGCGCAGCGAGACCTATCAGGGCGAGCCGGTCGGTCTCGGCCCACGTGTGCCGATGCTGGTGATCTCGCCCTGGACCCGCGGCGGCTGGGTGAACTCGCAACTTTTCGACCACACATCGGTGCTGCGTTTCCTGGAGAAGCGCTTCGGGGTAGGCGAACCGAATATTTCGCCCTGGCGGCGCTCGATATGCGGCGACCTGACCTCGATCTTCGACTTCGACGTGTCGAAGGAAGCCCGCCTCGACACGCGCTGGGCGGCGGCATTGCCGTCGGTCGCGAGCTATATCGCCGAAACAGAGCGCCTGTGCGCCAGCGCTCCCGCGCCGGTGATCGCAAAAAGCGTCGGCGTGCCGGCGCAGGAGTCGGGCACCCGCCGCGCCAGGCCTTTGCCGTACCGCTTCGCCGTCGAACCTTCCTGGTCCGAGGGCGGCCTGACGTTGCGGTTCGAGAATCAGGGAGCGGTCGGCATCGTGTTCGGCGTGCAGGACGAAACAACCTTCTCCGGCTGGCGCTATTTCACCGTCGCCGCGACGTCGCATCTCGAGGAAAGCTGGCCGCTTCGTCGGGATCGGCCGCACGCGATCGTCGTGCATGGCCCGGACGGCTTCCACCGCGCGTCCTGCGGCGATGCGGGCGCCCCGTGGATCGAGGCAGCGATCGACTGGCGCGAAGACGGGACGGGCGGCACGCTGCGCCTCGCCAATCGCGGCGGCGACGGGATCGCCCTGGCCCTGCACTGCGCGCATAGCGGCACGAGCGAACGGGTCACACTCGCGGCGGGTACCGAGTCGCAGCGGCCGGTCAAGCTCGCCGACCATCGCTGGTACGATCTCATGCTGACCGGAGACGGCGGGACGCGGCTGCGCCTCGCCGGACACGTGGAGACCGGAGCGCCCGGCATCAGCGAGCCCGCACCCGCCTTCCCTCATCCGGTCTGAGCCACGCCGGACTGTCATCATCGTGTTGCGAAGCGTGCCTAAGCGCTCCGCTCGACGAAGGCAGGCGAGATGGCATCGGGCGGCGCGGCGGCAGACGGCAAGATACTCAATCCCCGATTCCTGTCGCTTGCGGCGATGGAGTTCTGGGAGCGATTCGCCTTGCACGGCGTGAAGTCGCTTCTTGTCCTGATCCTGATCGACCGGGTGCTGGTCGGCGATCTGTCGCGCGTGATTGGAGCATCGGCCTTTCGTTCGGCCAGCGCCGCAATGTTCGGCGCGGTATCGAGCATCGGCCTTGCCTCCCAGCTTTATGGCTATGCCAATGCGCTGATCTATCTCTCGATCCCGTTTGGCGGCCTGATCGGCGACCTGACCGGCAGCCGGCGGCTGATGGTGGTGGGTGGCGGGATCGGCATGCTGATCGGCCTGGTGATGATGCTTCGCGAGCAGAGCTTCCTGATCGGCCTGATCCCGTTCGCGATCGGCACCGGCGTGCTGAAAGGCAATCTGTCGGCGCAGGTCGGGCTGTTGTTTCGCGACGAGGCGCGGCGGCGGCGCGGCTATGCCGTCTATCTCGGTTTCCTGAATGCGGGCGTGATCTGCGGTCCGCTGGCGTGCGGCGCCCTGGCAGTGGTTGCCGGACCGGTCAATGCGATCGGCGCGGCCGCCGCTGCGGTCGCGATCGGGCTGCTATTCTACGCGCGCAGCGGCCGCGAAACGGAGCGCATGCCGGCGACTGAGCAACCGGCCGGAGCGCGATCGTACCGGATCCCGGCGACTGCGTTGCTGATTGTCACCCTGATCGCGATCTATCTTTGCTTCGCGGCCTATGAACAGCTCGGCAGCACTTTCCTGATATGGGCGCGCACCCATATCGACCTGCACGTGGCCGAATGGACCATGCCGGTTGCCTGGTTCCTGTCGCTCGACGGCGCCTTCACGCTGGCGCTGATCGTCGGATCGCAGATCGCGATGGGCGCGCTCGAACGGCGCGGCCTCCGGATCGGCGCTGTGGTGCAGGTCCTGCTCGGCGGGCTGTGCTGCGCGGCCGGATGCCTGGTCCTGGCTATCGGCAGCGCGGCCGGCGGCAACGCGCCGCTGTCACTGTCATGGGCGCTTTTTTATCTGCTGCTGATCGACAGTGCGATCGTGCTGATCTGGCCCTCGGGCCTGAGCCTGATCGCGGATATCGCGCCGCGTCGGCTGGTCGGTTTCTGGATGGGGCTGTTCTACCTGCACGGCTTCTTCGCCAACCTGTGGGTCGGATTCAGCGGCATCTGTTACGAACGCATGGCGCCGCCATCCTTCTGGCTGCTCCAGGCGGCACTGGCAGGCGTCGGCGCATTGCTTGTCCTGTTCGTCGGCGTGCCGCTGATGCGCGCGGTCAGTGGTCGTCAGGCGATCAACACCTCGGCGTGAGCGAAGGCCCGGGCGTACTCGTCCTCCAGCGGCTGATCGGTGACGAGGATGGAAACCTCGCTGAGCGCCGCCGTCTGGATAAGCGCATAGCGACCAAACTTGGTCGAATCGACACCGAGCAGCACCTGCTTCGATGTCGCATAGGCGATCCGGCTCATCGCCGCCTCGCCGGGATGGAAATCCATCAGCCCGCGCTCGATGCTGATTCCTCCGACCGACAGGATCGCGAGATGCGGGGTGAAGCCACGGACATAGTCCTGCGCGACATGATCCGAGAAGGCGCGGTAATCATAGTCCATCTGCCCGCCGGCGAGGAACAGTCGGTTGTTGTTGATACCGCCCAGATCGTTCGCCACGCGCAGCGAATTGGTGATGACGGTGAGCGACCGCCGGTCGACCAGTTGCCGTGCGATGAAGCAGCTCGTGGTGCCGGAATCGATGAACACGATCGCGCCGTCGGTCACGAACTCGGCGGCCGCGCGGGCGATGCGCAACTTCGCATCCGAATTCTCCTCCATCCGCTGATGAAGTGGCCCTTCGTGCACCGGCGAGGTCATGCGTGCGCCGCCATGTTCGCGGATGATGGCGCCGTGTTCCTCGAGCGCGCGAAGCTCCCGGCGGATCGTCTCGTCCGACACGGCGAGGTCGGCCGCGAGCGCCGTCACCGACAGCGTCCGCCCGCTGCGCAGCCGCGACATGATCTCGCGCTGGCGCTGTGATCTTTTCTCTATTGCCCCCTCCATTGCCTGTTCCCACCGGCTGCCTATGCCGGCGAGCATGCTCGGTGTCGGTGTCTTTGCAAAGCCGGATGCCACGAGGCCGGCCGCGCGGGCCGGCCCCGTGGCGCGACCTCAGAAGCCGATACGGGCCGTCAGCCGCACCGAGCGCGGCGTCTGGTAGTTCACCGGCAGGCGATAGTCGCGGTTCGCCGATCCGTCGCTCAGTTCGCCGAAATTATTATACGACGTCACGGCGTTGCTGTTGAACAGGTTGAACACATCGAGGCGGACCGACGCATCGACCCCGTGCGGCAGCGGCAGATGGACGACGGCACTGACATCGATCTGGGTCAGCCAGTCGCCGGTGAAGGCCGTGCCGCGCGGGACGAGCTTGCCCTGACAATAATAGGCATAGCCGTGATAGGTGTTCGCATAGGCATCGACGCTGAGCGGCACCGCGCCGATGCAACTGTAATGTTCGGGTGACTGAAGGACGGCATTGGCGCCCAGATCGAGCATGTCGAACAGGCGATAACTGCCATAGGCCTTGAAAGTATGGCGGCGATCATTCGGCAGATAGCCGTACGCGCCGTTGACGAAGCCCGGCGAGTCGAAGTCAGCGGTGCGGTTAATCGCCAGCTGGCCATTCTCCGACCGAACGCCGCCCTCGTAATTGCCCTTGTCGAAGGCGAGCGTGTAGGAGCCGGCGAGACTCCATTTCTTATCGAAGCTGCGGTCGAAGGTCAGCGTCAGTGCGTTGTAGTTGCGGCTCGGCTTGGGATAGCCGAGGTCGGCGGCCTTCAGCGTCACCGTCGGCGTCGAGCCGTCGGGCAGCTTGTTGATCTGCACCGTCACGTCCTTGCCGGGATTGGCGATGACGAACTGGCTGCCGCCCGGATACGCCTTCTGGCACGCCGCCGCGGTAAAGCCCTTGCCGACGCAATAGGCGCGCGCGCCGGCATCGATCGAGATGTCCTCGATCACGTTCTTAAGCTCGCGGTGCGTGAAATAGGCACCGATCCGCACATGATCGCCAAACTGGTGCTCGGCGCCCAGGATGAACTCGTTGCTCGACTGCGGCTTGATGTTGGTGGCGATGGCGCCGGCCGGGTTGAAGGCCGAACCGTCGGCTGACACTTCGCAGTTCCGCACGCCGGTATCGGGGCAGGCGGCGGTGTTGACCACTGTCAGGATCGGGGCGCCCTCGACCGGAATGCTGCCCGGTCCGCTGATGCCATTGAACCTGTTATAGCGCGTATAGGTGATCAGGCTGCCCGCGACGTTCAGGTTGATGTCGCCTGCCATCGGCAGATAATATTGCGAATAGGACCCGAAGATCTTGGTGCGTCCGTCGCCCAGCGGATCGAACAAGGCGCCGACGCGCGGCGCCCACTGGTTGCCCGATTCGAAGAACGACTTGCCGTTCACGCCCTGATTGCTGAAGCGATCGTTGCGCAGGCCGAGATCGAGGCGCAGCCGGTTGTCGAGCAGCGACCATTGATCCTGGATATAATAGGCTTCGTTGCGGACATGCGCGGTGCCGTTCTGCGCATAGACGCGCGTGGTGTAATATTGCGTGCCTTCCGGCAGGCCGATTCGACCTGCCGAATCCTTGGTGACGGCGAAGATCTTGAACGCGCCGGCGCCGATCGTCTGGAAGGTCTGTTCCTGCGTGTCCTTCTCGTGATCATAACCGACGCGGACATGGTGCGAGCCGAACAGGTGGAACTGAAGATCGGCATCGACGCGGTAGAATTCGCGCTCGTTATTCGTGCTGCTGAAGGCGTCGGTCACCTTGTTGGCGCCGATTTGGATGCCGGCCGGATCGGAACGATAATCGATCACCTGTGGATTGGTGGTGTCAAGCGGCAGGTTACCCGAGCGCAGCTTGTTGACGCCATACGCGCCCGACAGGGTCAGCCATGGAGTGAACGTGCCGGTGTAGCGGCCGACATAGTTGACGCCGCCGGCCCGAGCATTGGTGCCGCCGGTCTTGGCGCCGAGCGCGAAGTTCGTGCGGTCCCAGATATAGCTGCGATTGCGCGTATCGTTTGTCGTGTCGAAATAGGTGAATTCGAAATGATGGTCGCCGGTGATGTAGCCGTCGATCTTGCCGCCCCAGAACGGGCTGGTGTTGGTCACACCCGTCGCGTTGTTCTGGTTGGCCTGCGGCGTCATCGAGCGGATGTCTCGCATATTGTAGAGGCCGTAGATGAACAGGTGATCCTTGATGATCGGGCCGCTTGCCTGGAAGATCAGTTCCTTGCGGCTGGCGGTCGCGTGGCGATAATCGGTGGTGCGGGTCGACGGCGCGTTGCCGCGGAGGTCGTCGGGCTCCCACAGGCCGGTCACGCTCGCATGATATTCGTTCGAGCCCGACTTGGTCGTCGCGACGACATAGCCGCCGGTCGCCCGGCCGAATTCAGCCGGCGCGCCGCCGGTCTTGACCTCGACGGTCTGGTAGAAATCGAACGGCACCTCGGTCGGCTGGCCGCCCGAGACGAAGTCGGTGACATTCAGGCCGTTGATGTAGAAGGCATTCTCGGTGAAGGCAGCGCCGGCGATCGAGACCTGGTTGGCGAAGCCGCCGTTCGAGGGCGACGATCCCTGCACCGTGCCTGGCGTCAGCAGCATCACGTCGCGCAGCGAGCGGCCGATCGGCACGCGCTGGGTGAGCGACGCAAGGTTGATCGTGCTGCCGACGGTGGTGTCCTGGAAATCGGCGACGCGCTGGCGCGTGCCGGTGACAACGATGTCGCCATTCTGCGCAACCGGGACCAGGCGGAAGCTGTTGGCGCCGCCCGTCTCCCGCGTCAGCGCGATGCCGCCCTCGGTATAGGCAGTGAAGCCCTCTGCCGTGATGCTGACATCGTAATTGCCGGGGGTGATCTGCGGGATGGTGTAGGCGCCCGAATCATCGGTCGTCGCCATGCGGCTGACGCCCTTGTCCGACGAGGTGATCTTCACCTGGGCATTGGCGATCGGCGCGCCGTCCGTCGACGTCACCCGGCCCGACGCCGCGATATTGGTATAATCCTGCGCGGTGACGGGCGCGGTGGCGATGATGACGGCCGAAGCGGTCGAACCGAGCATCAGCAGCGCGCGCAACGATGCGCGCGACGAAAGTCGCGTGAAGCGGAACATGAATTCCCCCTTGGATGATGAAGCCGACGACGCGGTGAAACCGCGTCACGGACGCTCCGTTATGCGGGGGCTGTGGAATTTTTGTGACAATTCGTCAGAAACCACACAAAAACTGCAGGTGCTTTGGCTGACCCGTGAGAAATCGCGGCTGGCGATGAGGATCGATTAGCCGCATCCCCGCGCCGGTTGAATCAGAGGCGCAGTGTTGGGAATGTCATGAGGGTTGCTGACATTCCACGCGAACATCGTACCGTATCTTGTACAATGGTCGCGACGCGCGAGCGACGGTCTCGTGGTCTCTGGTCGACCGCGGGACGCCTCATTCACGCGCCTCCTGCCAGTGCGGATAGGTGACGTAGGCGGTGACCGCGCCCTGATCGTGCGCGCGGATCGTGACCTTGTCGCCCTTGGGCATATAGACGATCCCGCCCGGACCGGCGGTGACCGTGCCGGCGTCGCCCGAGACGGACAATCGCCCTTCCGGCACGATCATGACGTCGTCGACCGCAAGCGTCTCCTCGATGCTCTGGTCGGGGCCATATCTGCCATAGCCGATGGTGATCGGCCCGCCCTGGCGCTGGTCGATCACATTGCCGGCGAAGACATCGCCATCCTGGCCGGGCGAGCGCTCGAAGGCTGCGTCTGCGATGCCGAATTTACGGACTGTCATCGGGGTCGCTCCGTGTGGCGTAGTGGTTGGGGACAGCTCCACATAGATGTTGGGCCGCTTCGCGATCTCGCGCAGCACGGCGTCATAGGCGGCCTGCTCTTGCGGCGCCGGGTCCAGCTTGCAGAGATGGTCGATCACGATGCGCAGGTCGGGCAGCGCGTCGTTTATGTGCATCACCGCCTGGAGCAGGTATCCCCGCGGATCGGCGGTGTCGGGCGCGAGGCGGCGTCGGACATACACCAACGGGTAGGCGGTTGAATCAGATGCCGCCTATCCGACCTTCTCCTTCGGCAGCACCGCATCCGGTTCCGGCCCGAGCGTCCGCAGCACCACCTCGAAGCGCCCGTGCTCGATCCGGATTTCGTTGAAGGACGGCGGCGTGTCGCGGACCCGTTCGGAGAGCGTGCCCGCGCCGATCATCCGGATCTTCCGGCCGCCGGCCTCATGGACCACGTCGAACGGGTCGTGGACATGGCCCGTCAGCACCGCACTCGCGCCCGCCGCCGCCAGCGCCGCGAACGCCTCGGCCCCGTTGCGGGTCGAGGAGGTCATCCGCGTATGGGCCTCGACCAGCGGATGGTGGCAGGCGACGAAGACCAGCGCGTCCTTCGGCGCCGCCTCGACCAGCGCCAGGGCCTTTTGCAGCGAGCGGGTGCTGACATGCCCTTTCGACCAGTTGAGCCGCCACTGGGCGCGCGCGGTCGTCACCATCGGCACGATCGCGACACCGGGCAGGTCGAGCGGGCGTTCGATCAGGCGCTCCACCGCCCCGATACGGTCATAAGGCCGGAACAGCCGCGCGATCGGGTTGAAATAGGGCAGGTCGTGATTGCCGACCTCCACCGTCACCGGCACGCCGAGCCCCTGAAGCCATGCCAGCCCGGCGGCGAACTCGTGGCGGCGCGCGTGGGTGGTCAGGTCGCCGGTCATGATCACCGCATCGGGCTGCTCGGCGCGCACCAGCCCGTCGAACCAGGCAATGGCGGCGCGATCCTCGCGGCCGAAATGCACGTCGCTGACATGGAAAAGGCGGATCACGTGGCCTCCACCGTCGCGATGAACATCTCGCGCCCGATGCCGCCGGTGATGATGACATCGGCATCGAGCCTGACGGGTTCTCCATCGAACAATGCCTGGGCCGGCTTGCGCCCGGCGATGCGCAGCCGCTTTGCCTTGACCTGGGTCACCTGCGCCGCCGCGACCCAGTCTCCGGTCAGCCATTCCCAGCCGAGCGCGGCGATCGACCGCCAGTCGCGTGCGTCCACCGCCGCGACGTCCAGATGATCGGCCTCCGGCCGGACGAACACCGCCTGGGCGTGGTGCCGCAGACCCGGCACACCCTCGAGCCGGATTCCGCGCGAGAAGGTTCGGCGCCACGCCGACAGCATCGCCCGGCCAAGCCCGCGCAGCCGCCGCGAGCGCACCAGCTCGCGCGCCCGAACCCAGGTTGCCGCCGGGCCGAGGATCAGCCCGACAAAGGCGCGGTGCGGCCCCGCCTCGACATAGGGCAGCGCGATCCGCCTGCCCGCTTCCTTTGCCGCGTGGATGATCGTGGCGGGATCGGCATTGCCGTGGAGCGCCTTGGCCAGCAGGTTCATCGTGCCGCCCGGCAGGATGAGGATCGCACCGGTCCAGTCGGCAAGCCTGCACGCCGCCGCGTTGATCGTGCCGTCGCCGGCGAACAGCACGACGGTATCGACGCCCTCCGCATCGAGGCGATCGGCATCGGGCAAAGCGTCGTCCGGAAAGGCGGTGCGGCCGACGAGCCGCAGGCCGTGTTCGGCAAACACGGCTTCGATCGCCGTGGCTTTTGCCGCCGTCGCCGTGCCGGAGGCGGTGTTGGTGATAAACCACAGCTTCTGCATGATACCTCCAACGCGCGAACGCCGCGAAGGTGGCGCGAAAATCGTTTCGTAGTCGACATATCTCACCCGACGCGCTCGACCGTCGCATGCGCCGATGGAGCGATGATCCGCCGCCCGCGCAGGGCCGGCGGGGATCATGTGAAGATTCAGTGGAGGCGAATGGCTTGCGGGAAGTGGGCCAGCGCGCGTAGCGACGCGAGAAAGCGCCAGCGCGGAGAGCCCATGCCCAATCTCTACAACCGTTTCGTCGAGGCCTTCACGTCGCGTCTGGACGAGCCGTTCATCGTCCGGCCCGAGGGCGGCACGATCACCTATACCGATCTTCATGCCACGACGGGGCGGATTGCAAACCTGTTCGTGTCGATGGGCATCGGGCGCGGCGACCGGATCGCGATGCAGGTCGACAAGTCGGCGGAAGGGTTGCTGGTCTATCTCGCCACCTTGCGCATCGGGGCGATCCACCTGCCGCTCAACCCGGCCTATACAGCGCGCGAGCTCGAGTATTTCCTGCGCGATGCCGAGCCGGCGCTGTTCGTGTGCAGCCCGGCCAACGAGCCGCTGCTCGGGCCGTTGTGCCGGGAGATCGGCGTCCCCCATGTGATGACCCTGGGCAAAGCTGGCGGCGGCAGCGTGATGGAGGCGGCCGCGGCGATGCCGGCCGACTTCGCGACCGTCGACGTGGCGGGCGATGCGCTGGCGGCGATCCTCTATACGTCGGGCACCACCGGACGCTCCAAGGGCGCGATGCTGACGCACGACAATCTCGGGTCCAACGCCGAGACGCTGGTCGCGCTGTGGCGCTTCACGCAAGACGATGTGCTGCTCCACGCGCTGCCCACCTTCCACACGCATGGGCTGTTCGTCGCGACCAACATCATCCTGCTCACCGGCGCGCGGATGATCTTCCTGCCGGCGTTCGATCTCGACTCGATGATCCGCCTGCTGCCGCATTGCACCGCCCTGATGGGGGTACCGACCTTCTATTCCCGCCTGTTGTCGCGCCCCGAATTCACCAAGGAGCTGGTCGGGGACATGCGCCTGTTCGTGTCGGGCTCCGCGCCGCTGTCGGCGGAGGTCCACCGCGAGTTCAGCGCGCGAACCGGGCATGCCATCCTCGAACGCTACGGCATGACCGAGACCAATATGAACAGCTCCAACCCCTATGACGGGGACCGGGTGCCGGGCAGCGTGGGCTTCCCGCTGCCGGGCGTGGAGATCCGCATCACCGATGCCGAAACCGCGACGCCGCTGGCGCAGGGCGAAATCGGCATGATCGAGGTGCGCGGGCCGAACGTGTTCAAGGGCTATTGGCGCATGCCGGAGAAGACCGCGGAGGAGAAACGCGCCGATGGCTATTTCATCACCGGCGATGTCGGCAGCTTCGACGATCGCGGCTATCTGTTCATCTCGGGCCGGCAGAAGGACCTGATCATCTCGGGCGGGCTCAACGTCTACCCGGCCGAGGTCGAGGCGCTGATCGACGAGATGGCGGGCGTTGCCGAATGCGCGGTGATCGGCGTGCCGCATCCCGATCTGGGCGAGGGCGTGGTCGCGGTAATTGCCGCGAAGGCGCCGGGCGCGGTGGAGGCGCAGGCGGTCAAGGCGGCGCTGGCCGATACGCTGGCGTCGTTCAAGCGCCCGAAACTGGTCTATGTCGTCGACCAATTGCCGCGCAATGCGATGGGCAAGATCCAGAAGGCCGAATTGCGCAAGACCTATGCCGACAGCTTTTCGGCCTGAATGTTCATGACGAAGGAAAGCATGATGCTGCCGGCCCGCACCTATAGCGTCTCGATCGATCGCGACTGGCGTGCGCTCTATGAAGAAATCTGGCAGCCGGCATATTTCACGAAATGGGCATCCGGCCTGGCCGAATCCGATCTGCGCGAGGATGGCGACGGCTGGCTGGCCGACGGACCGGAAGGGCCGATCCGCATCCGCTTCACCGCCCATAACGATTATGGCGTGATGGATCATTTCGTCGAGACCGGCACGGGCGGCGAAGTCCACATCCCGCTGCGGGTCGTCCAGAATGGCGCGGGGGCCGAGGTCATGCTGACCCTGTATCGCCAGCCCGAGATGAGCGACGAAAAGTTCGCGGCCGATGCGAAATGGATCAATGGCGACCTGAAGGCGCTGAAAGCGCTGTTCACGCCGCAGCGAGGTCGTTGACCGGACGGGCACGAATATGCGAGTGGGCAGCGGATCGGACATGGACGGCCGCGGCCGACCGGATCGATCATGCGGGTGTAGCTCAATGGCAGAGCAGAAGCTTCCCAAGCTTACGACGAGGGTTCGATTCCCTTCACCCGCTCCAAGAAATTTCGGCTCTCCTGCCCGCATCCGGCACGCTGAAGGCCGGGCCGAGCGGAGACGGATTCCATGACGATTGTCGCACCCCGCATCCTGATCATCGGCGGCGGCCACGCCGGCGCGAATGCGGTCGCGTCGCTGCGCCAGGCAGGGCATGACGGGGAGATCGTGATGATCTCCGAAGAGACGGTGCTGCCCTATCACCGCCCGCCGCTGTCCAAGGCCTATATCAAGGGCGGATCGACGCTCGAGTCGCTCTATCTGCGGCCGGCGAAATTCTACGAGACCAACAAGATCGAGACGATCCTCGGCGCGCGTGCGACGGAGATCGACGCGGAGCGCAAGGTGGTGACGCTGGCGGATGGGCGGGAGATTGGCTGGGAGCTGCTGATCCTCGCCACCGGATCGGTCGCGCGACGGCTCGATTGCCCGGGCGCCGAGCTGAACGGCGTGCATGTGCTGCGCGACATCAAGGATGCCGAGGCGCTGCGCGGTGAGATCGGCGCCGGCAAGCGGCTGGTGATCATCGGCGCCGGCTATGTCGGGCTCGAGGTCGCGGCCTCGGCGATCGAGCTTGGCACCGCCGTCACCATCCTGGAGCGCGAGCCGCGCATCCTGTCGCGGGTGGCGTGCGAGGAGCTTTCCGGCTTCTTCCACCGCTTCCATGCAGGCCGCGGCGTGGTGTTCCGCACCGGCGCATCGGTCGCGGCGCTTCACGGCGAGGACGGGCATGTCCGCTCGGTCGAGCTGTCGGACGGCGAGGTGCTTCCCTGCGACGCAGTGCTGGTCGGCATCGGCGGCGCGCCCTGCGATGCGCTGGCCATCGCCGCGGGGATTCACTGCGATCATGGCGTGATCGTCGATCTGGCAGGGCAGACCTCGACCAAGGGCATCTATGCGATCGGCGACATGACGCGCCGGCCGATGCCGCATTATGGCGACCGCATGTTCCGGCTGGAAAGCGTGCCCAACGCGGTCGACCAGGCCAAGGCGGTGGCGGCGGACATCATGGGCAAGCCCCTGCCCGCGCCCGACCTGCCCTGGTTCTGGTCCGACCAATATGAGCTGAAGCTGCAGATCGCCGGGGTGCCGTTCGACGCCGACCGGCAGATCGTGCGGCACACGCCCGACAAGGAGAACAGCTTCTCCATCTTCCATCTGAGCGGCGACCGGATCGTCGCGGTCGAGGCCGTCAACGCGCTGGGCGATTTCGTGGCGGGCAAGAAGCTGATCATGTCGGCGCAGCCGGTGGATATTGCGCGGCTGTCCGATGCCAGCGTCGCGGTGAAGACGCTGATCGCCTCCGGCGACTGAACAGCGGAAGTCTTCCTCTGCGATCCGTGCGCCCGACATGATCGGCGCGTCGGGCGCCAAGTAACGGATCGCGATCACCGCAGGGCGCCCACAACTATTCGGGCATTTTTGCCACCCGACGTCGACCCCGATTTTTACGGGTTCGGGCGGCGTTTCGGGTTGCGCGTTGGACGTTTTTACGGAGGCGCAGCACGATATCAAACAGATCGAGCCTGACGGGCGGAATCTGTACTGACGAATTTCACGGACTTTACTCGAAGAATTTCGAGAATCGGTAGAGTTTGACCTGAATGGTATTTGGTCGCCCCGATAATGCTGCCTCGCCGGCATGGTCACGGTCTCTCTTCAGCCTGAAGGGGCAGGCTAAGGTAGATGGCGATGCGTTAGAATCGAGCGCAGAGCCGCTCATCTTCCCTGGCGAAGGCCGGGGCCCGGTCGGGAAGGCTCAAGTAACAGCGCTCACCGTCAACAACTGTCCTCCCCCGACTGGGCCCCGGCCTTCGCCGGGGAGCTTGAGGGGTGGTGGTTCACCCCACGCGTTCGAAGCTGATCGTCCTCTTGTCCAGGTCGGCCGCGATAAGTTTCACGCTGAGCGTATCGCCGGGCGCGACGTGGTGGGCGGTGATGCGCGCCACCACCGGCAGGTCGCGAAGCTGCATGCGGGCGCCGCGGTCGTCGAGGTCGGTGACGACCGCCGGGAACACCTCGCCCACGCGGCAGACGAGCATGGTCGCCTCGGCCATGTCGATCACCGCCCGGTCGATCTGGCCGCCCAGCGAGTCGGCGCGAGCCATGACCGAGGGAAGCTGCGTGAACGCCGCCGTCACCACGTCAGGCACGGGCTGGCCATTGGCGACCGCCAGCGTGGCACGGACGACATACCGATCGGCAAGGCGGCGCAGCGGCGCGGTCGCATGGGCGTAGGTCGCAGCCATCGCGGCGTGCCAGGGGATGACCCCCTCGCGATAGGGCACATAGCTTGCGCCCTCACCGGCACGGCGGATCGCCAGCATGAAGGCAGCCTGTTTCGGTTCCTTCGGATCGAGCATGCGGCCGAACTGGTCGAGGGTCGCATTCTCCGGCCAGGTCAATCCGAAAGCGCGCGCGGTGAGGCGGAGCCGCTTGACCGCGCCCTCGTTCGGCTCGGCCATGACCCGGAACAGGCCGGTCCCGTGCGCCTGGAGCGCATCGGCGATGGCGAGGTTGGTGGCGAGCGACATGGCCGCGTTGCGCACCTCCGACTCCAGCACCGGGCGGAACATCAGCTTGAAGCGGCCTTCGCCGACCGAATCGACCTCCTGCTCGGGCGGATCGACGCGGGCAGCGCCGCGCCGGTCCTCGGCGGCCTGGATGCGGCGGGCCAGCTCATCGAAGTCGACGGGCAGGTCGGCCGGGCGCACGCTGTCATAGGCGAGCTTCGCCTTGCTGCTGATGATCGCCCGTTCGGCGCCGTCGAGCTTCACCGCGCCATCGGGTGCAACGCGCACGGTGAAGATCACCGCCGGCCTTGGCCCGCCCGGCAACAGGCTGGCAGCGCCTTCGGCCAGGATCGGCGGATAGAGCCCCGCCTTGCCGTCGGGCAGATATTGCGTCGCCCCGCGATGCCATGCCTCGGCATCCAGCGCGCCGCCGTCATCGACGAACCAGGCGACGTCGGCGATGGCATAATGGAGCAGCAGATCGGCGCCGCTGCGATCGATGCAGAAGGCCTGATCCAGATCGGTCGAACTGGCCGGGTCGAGCGTGACGAAGGGCTGGCCGGTGCGATCGACATGCTCGGTCGGTTGGCGCTTCGCCGCTTCTTCGGCGGCGGCGAGCACTGCCGGGGGGAAGCTGTCCGGCACCTGAAACTGGGTTCGGATCGCGGCAAGACCAGCGGCCAGCGCGTTATCGGGATCGGCGAGCGCTTTCATCACCGGCCGGGGTACACGGTGGCGGCGGCACGGGGAAGATGCCGACGGATGCGACCCGGCGTGAACAGGACGTACCGACCCGATCGCACGGATGGAATCCCCTCTAGGGGCGGCCTCCCCTATAGCTCCCGTTTCGGCAGCCTGGCGAAACCGGTCTGCCAGCGCCGCCCGGCGCGATTGGCGGAGCGCCCACCCGTCATCAGCAGGCGTTCGATCCGGCCGGGGGCGGTGGAAAGTGCGGGAACCTTCAGCTCGGGTTCGTCGGCGACGGGCTGTTCCATGCCCTCCGCCTGCAATGCCCAGAGCTGCTGGAACGCGCCGCGCTCGCGCAGCAGGCGCTGGGGCGGGCCGTCCTCGACCACGCGGCCGTCCTCGATCACCAGGATGCGGTCGAAGGTCGCGACGGTCGACAGGCGGTGCGCGACGGCGAGCACGGTGCGGTTGGCCATCAGCGCGGCGACGCCCGCCTGCACCTCGAGCTCCGACCCGGTGTCGAGCGCGGAGGTCGCCTCATCGAGCAGGACGATGTTGGCGTCCTTCAGAAAGGCGCGCGCGATGCCGATGCGCTGGCGCTGGCCGCCAGACAGGTTGGTGCCGCGCTCGCCCGCGATCGTGTCATATCCCTGGGGCATCTGGCGGATGAACTCGTCGCAATGCGCCGCCTCGGCTGCGCGATGGACTTCCTCGTCGGTCGCGTCGGGCCGGGCGAAGCGGATATTCTCCAGGATCGACCGGTGGAACAGCAACACTTCCTGCGGCACGACGGCGACCGCCTCGTGCAGGGTTTCCTGGGTCACCCCGTCGATCGCCTGGCCGTCGATCAGCACGCTGCCCGCCTGGGTATCGTAGAGGCGCTGGAGCAGTTGCAGGATGGTCGATTTGCCGGCGCCGGACGCGCCGACGATGCCGACCTTCTGCCCGGCGGGGATGTCGATCGAGATGTCGTGCAACACCGGGCGGTGGGGATCATAGCCGAAGGTGACGTTTTCCAGCCGGATCGCACCCTTGCCGCGGCGCAGGGACGTTGCCCCCGGCGCATCGACGACCTTGTGCGGCGTGCCGATGATGTCGAGCGTCTCGCCGAGATAGCTGAACTGCTGGCTGGTATCGATCAGCGCCATCGCCATGTCGCGCGAGCCGTTGAGCATACGGAAGGTCATCGAGCTGATCATCACCACATCGCCCGCGGTGAAGGTGCCGGCGGACCAGCGGCTGACCGCGTAGAACAATGTCGCGCCGACCAGCGCCACCAGCGCGACGTCGTGCAGGCAGCGCACGCGCTCGACGAAGAACCAGCCCTTGCGCTGGGCATCCGCCTCATCCTCGAAGAAACCGCGCAGGCGATCGAGCTCACGACGGCGGGCGGCAAAGGCCTTCACTGCCCAGATGTTGGTGACGAGATCGACCAGTTCGCCGCCGCAATTGCCGGCGCGGCGGGCGAATTCCTTGTGATGCACATCGCCGCCAAGCCCCACCCCGCCCAGCACGATGCCCACCACCACGACGAACAGGGCAAGCAACAACCCCATACGCATGTCGATCGACAGGAAGATGATCACCGCGCCGACGAACGAGATCAGCGGCGGGATGATCTCCATCAGGATCCGGTGCGTGATCGCACTGAACGAGCCGGTCAGCGCGGAGACGCGGTGGCCGAGCGAGCCGGCGCGTTCGTTCTGGAAGAAGGACAGCTGGTGCCCGCTGAGATAGTCGAACATGTCGAGCCGGATCTGGACGCCGGTCGACACGGTCGTGCGACAGAGCAGGAGCGCCGACAACCGCACCAGCAGGCTTTCCACCGCGACCAGCCCGATGAACGCGAACAGCGCCGTCTGGACCGGGCCGAAGGCGCGATCGGGGGCGGCCATCGCATCGATGAGCAGCTTCATGGCATATTGGATGCCGACCGAACTGGATGCGCTGGCCACCACGACGAGCGTAAGGAGCAGGAAGCCGAACGGCCGCGCTGCAATATAATGGGCGATGAACCGGACGGGCCTGGCGACATAGGGCAATGGTGCTATCCCTCGAGACGTCTGGTGTTGATCATATTCAATGGTCGTTTGGCGGTCGTTTGGCCGCTGCAGCGCAGCAACCCTGGTAACGCCCAGACCGGCTCGCGGATGAACCTCAGATGAAATTTTCTTCAGACAGACCCTAAAATGCGACGAGATCAAAACCTTCGCCGATGAAAGACAGATGAAAACGTCCGCCGCGGCCCCGATCCGGCAATCGGCGATCCAGTCTTTGACGGCGCCGCACCGCTACGGCAAAGCGCTTTTCCCAACAGGAGAAACGACCATGCGGAACAGTGCATCGATCCTTGGCCTTGCTGTGGCACTCTGTGCGCTGGCGGGCGCGCCGCGTCTCGTCACGCCCGGCATGGCGGCGGGCGTTCCGCAGGCGCGCAGCACGAGTTGCGACGACCCGAAGACCGCGTTCGACAATGTCTATTGCGAGCGCAAGGTCTATATGCAGGCCGATACCGACCTGAACGCCGCGTACAAGAAGCTGCGCCTGCTGCTGAAGGCGCCGGAGCGCGCCACCCTGCTGCGGTCGCAGCGCGCCTGGATCAGCCAGCGCGACGAACGGTGCGGGCTGAGCGAGGGGTCCTCGATCAAGATCGACCTGACCTGCGCCAAGGACATGACGATCGAACGGACCAACTGGCTGAACGATCGATCGCGCGAATGCACCAGCTCCGGTTGCCGGGCGAGCCGGCTGGACGAATAGGAATGCCGCGCCTGGTGGCGGCGCTGGTCATGCTGCTCGCGCTGGCGGGCTGCTGGTCGGGCCGCCCCTGGTTCTCCGCCTCGGAAAGCGTCGCGGTCATTCCGGACGGGCAGTACCGGCTGGTCGAGCCGGGCGCGCCGCCAGAGGGCCATGACGTGCTGCGCATAGCCCGGCAGCGGGATGGATCGCTGAAGATCGACGGCGCGGATTCACCGCTGCGGGCCGTGCTGGTGCCGCTCGGCGGGGCGACGGGCGCCGGGCGCTATATCGTCCAGCTCGAAAAGCCCGATCCGGAGCGGCCGGGCAAGGCGATGTTCCTGATGCTCGACCATCGTGAGGGACGACACCGGATCGCGGTGCTGGCCTGCGGATCCGCGGCAGCGACGGCGGCCGAAGGATCGGGCGGGCTGGTCGCGCGCGATCCGCAATCGGCCTCCACCTGCGTGTTCGGCGATCGCGACACCCTGGTCGCGACGATGCGTGCCGCAGTGGCGGCCACGCCAGCGCTCGACCTTGAACTGGAAAGGATCGTCGAATGAAGAAATGGCTGTCCATCGCCCTCGCTCTGCCCGCATGCCTCGTCGCGGCGGGCGTCTGTGCAACTGGCCTGCAGCATGTCGACAGCACGCCCGCGGCCGCATCATCCGCCCGCGCCTTTCCCTATGAGGCGGGCGTGGTCGACCTGATGGTCACCGGCGCGGCGGCGAAGACGCTGTACGACCGGCTGCCGGGCAAGGGCGTGAAGCAGGAATGCGGCGCGACCGGGCTTCACAAGGGCGACGGCCGGATAACCTGCGCGAAGGATGGGGCCGAGCATGTCTGCCATATCTGGCTCGACGTGCCGAAACAGGCCCTGACCGAGGCCGAAACCGACGATTGCTGAAGCGGCGGGACCGGGCCTTTCGCCTATTGGTCCTTGTCGCTCTTCTTTTCCCGGGTGAAGTCGATCCGGATCCGCACCCATGAGCCTATCATCGGCTTGCCGCCGATCCGGGGCGGGCGGACGAGAAACTGCCAGGAGGCAAGGCGCATCGACCGGGCCAGGCCGGACCCTACCGGGGATTCGCCGAGGGAGCGGCAATTCTCGACATGGTATCGGTCGATCGTCTTGCAGGCGATCATCGCCCAGCTGCCCAGCGGCACGCCACCCGAGGGCAGATAGGTGGAAAGCTCCGCATCGGTCGGCTCGCGGTACCATTCGGCATCATAGAGCCGCTCGCCGCCAGGCCCCTCGCCCGGGCCATAGGCGGAGCCGCTGTCCTTGCCGGCGCCGGTGTCGCCGGCGCCCGGCGCGTCGTTGCCACGCGTTGTCGGGATCTTCGAGATGTCGGCGGCGTGGAACAGATCGCCTTCGTTCAGCCAGGGATTGGCCGGGGTCGGCTCCGGCGCGGTCGGCGGGGTTGGTGACGGCGGCGCGGGCGAGGCGCCGCCGGCCGCCTGCTTCTTGCGCGAGACCGCGCGGGGACTCGGGTTCTTCTTCGCCTCCTGATTGGGATCGGGCGAGATGCTGAAAAGCTTTTCCTTTTCCTTTGGCGGCAGAGGCTGGAGGTGCGGCGAGAGAGTCAGCAGGCCGACGACGACCAGCACCACCAGCGCGAGCGCGAGCAGGAACGACGTGGCGCGGCTGCGGATCGAGACGCGGCGCCGGCCCGGCAATACTTGGTCGGATGCCGACTCCATCGGCGACCGCCTAGACGGCGCGGGCTTGGCCCGCAACGACCCGGCGGCGAGATGACAGTCTTTTAATCCGGCACCCCGACGGAAAGCAGCCGATCAGAAGAAGCCCGGCACCTCGCGCTGCGGGGTCGTCGGCCGGTCGGGCGTCAGCAGCTCGCGCAGGACGGACGCGTTTGCGGTGGACGCCTGCCTGGCCGCCTGGGTCCCCTGCCCGCTCGACGCGATCGCCGAACAGCTTCGCCCGGCGAGGAAATCGAGCGCCGAGCGGGTCGATGCCTCAAGCGGGTCGCCGAGCTGGTGAGTCAGGTCGTCTCCCGCCTGGCAGCTCGATTCCATGAACGGCGCGAGGCCGTCGAAATAAGCGCCCTGGCGCGCGGCATTCTGGGTCGCGAAGGCGATCACCCGCAAGCGGTCGTCGCACGATGCCCGGTCGAGCGCGATCTGGCCGACCGGCTTGCCATAGGTATTGGTGCCGATCAGCGCCGAATTCCTGTGCAGGAAGGGGGTGAAGGCGTTGATCACCAGTTCGCTGGCCGAGGCGGTGCCGCCCGAACCGATAAAGGCGATGCGGGTCGGCGAGACCGATTGCGGCTGGGGCGCGAAGTTGCGGGTCGAGTTCTCCGACGCCTTCTCCGGACGGAAGCTGACATAGTCGAACACCTCCGACGTCGAACGATTGCCGCCGAGCAGGTCGCCCATCAGCTCGGCGATCGAAACCAGCCCGCCGCCATTGTAGCGAAGATCGACGATGATGTTGGTGATGCCCTGCGCGCGGAAATTGGCGAAGGCGGTGCGCAAGGCCGGATCGGCGGTGTTGATGAAGGTGCGCAGATTGACATAGCCGACCTTGCGCCCGCCATCGTCGATCACCCGCGCGCCATAACGCGAAGAGACCGGGGTCAGCGCGAAATCGCTTTTGGCGACCGTCACGTCGCGCGTTCCCCCAGCGGCATCGGTGACGCGCAGCAGCCGGGTGGTGCCGGTGGTGTCGGGGCCGAGCGCGTTGGTTATACCCGCGGTGCCCTCTGCCGCCATGATCGCGCTGACCGTGCGCAGGTTCGACGCGCTGGTGCCGATCGCAAGGATCTCGGTTCCGCGATCGATGCCGGCGGCGAGCGCCGGCGCGCCTTCGAACGCCTCGGCGACGGCGATCCGGCGTGCGCCCGTATCCGCCGCCAGGCGGAAGCCGAACCCGGCGCTCGACCCCGAATTATAATAAGCATTCTCTTCGGCGATCGAGGTGAGATAGGTGAAGAAGCGGTCGCGGCGCTGCGCCCGCGCAGTGGCGGTCAGCGCGTCGATATAATCGTCGACAGTGCCATAGGCCGACGGATTGAGGCCGGTCGGCAGCGTTTCGGGGAAAAGATACCATTCCTTGAGCTGGGCCGCCGCCCAGTCCTGCCGCTCCCGCAGGGAGCAGCCGCTGGCGGTGGGCGTGGGGCTCGATGTCGGCGTGGGTGTGGGTGTTCCGCCGCCTCCGCCACCGCCGCTCGAGGCAAGGGAACCTCCGTCGCCACCACAGCCGGACAGCATGGCGACCAGACCGAGAACCGCTCCGAACGACCGACGTTTCATCAAGACTTCCCCTCTTCTTCCGGATGCTATCCGCAAGCCGAGGCTTTGTCAGGACTAAATTGAGGGAGCTATTGGTTGCCGGCCGCCCAGACATTGTCGGGCGTGTAGGAATCGTCGATCGAATAGAGTTTGTTCGGGCAATAATGTTTGCATCCGGCAGAGCTCGTCACCGCGATGCGCGTGACATGACCGGTCTTGTCGCGATCGAACCCGAAATCGACCGTGCAGGCACCGCCCCCGGCCCAGCGCGCCCTGATCAGCGGCTCCCTGTCGGAAAAGGTCGCGATCTGCCCGGCGCCGGTTAGCGCGCAGAGCGATTGCGGGGCGTCGCCTTCCAGGTCGCGCTTGATCGTGAAGCTGAACTGCATCGGGCCTTCATGCGCGATGTGGAGATAGGCGACATCGGCCGTCTTGTAGCTGGCCAACCAGTCCTCCTCCCTGAAGCCTTCGAGAAAGGCGAGCTGCTGCGTGTAATCGCGCTCGACCTCGGCGGCTCGGCAGGTCTTTGCGCAATGCGTGCGCAGGATCTGCTGCCAGTTGCGCTGCTGGGCGCGGAACGCGACCTTGTCGAACACGATGGCGAGCTTGTCGCGATAGGCCTCGGCCACACGGCTATTGAGCAGGGCGAGTTCCTCGCTGCCGCAGATCGTCTTTTCGAGCGGGTGTGTCGCCCTGGTGCAGCTGAAGCTGGGTTGCTGCTGGGGCGCGGCGGGCGTGCCGAACAGCGCGGCCATCAACAGCGGAATCAGGTCGATCATCAGGGCCTCCCGGGTTGGCCGTGCAACGTTCCTGGGGAGGATTATGTCATGGCTGCACCGACCGGGGAAGGTCGCGCTTCTCCCCTCCGACTTGTGGGAGGGGTCGGGGGATGGCCTGTTTTCCTCGCAGACACCTGCACCTGCGGACAGGCCCTCCCCTAGCCCCTCCCGCGAGCGGGAGGGGGATTTAGATTCCGTCGACCACTACGGCCCTGCCCTCGGCTTCGAGCCGGGCGGTGAGGTCGGCTACGCAGGCGTCGAGCACCGCCTGGTCGGTCGAGCGGACCACGAAGTTCGCGCCGGTCCGCCCCTCGCGAAAAAAGGGGTAGCTGCCGATCGCGACGCCGTCATGGGCGCGCTCGACCGCCGCCAGCGTGGCGGCGACCTCGCTCTCCGCGACCCAGCAGCCGATGGTGCGCGAGAGTACGGGCAGGCCGCCTTCGAGCGTGCCGGTCAGGGCGTCGAGCATGCCCGCCGTGATGTGCGGCACGCCGGCCATCACGAAGATGTTGCCGATGCGGATGCCGGGGGCGCCGGACATGCGGTTCTCGATCAGGTCGGCGCCCTCGGGCACGCGCGCCATGCGCTTGCGCACCTCGGTCAGGCCGCCGCGGGTTTCGTAATAGCGCTCCAGCACCGCCACCGCCCTGGGGTGAAAGGTGACGGGCACGCCAAGCGCCTCGGCGATGGCATCAACCGTGATGTCGTCGTGAGTCGGGCCGATACCGCCGGTGGTGAAGAGATAGTCGTTGCGGGCGCGCAGCGCATTGACCGCCTCGACGATGGCCGTGGTCACGTCCGGCACCACGCGTACCTCGGCGAGGCGGATGCCCTGCACGTTGAGCCACGTCGCGATCTGCGCGACATTCTTGTCCTGGGTCCGGCCCGAGAGAATCTCGTCGCCGATCACGACCAATGCAGCAGTCCAGATCCTCTCGCTCATGGAACTGCGCATAGACCGGTAACCCCACTCTCGCAAAGTGCGCCGTTGCGCGCTATATCAGCCGCATGACAGATTATGTAACCGTCACCCCGGATGCGCCCGCCGGCCGCACCGGCGCGATCAAGCTGCATGGACGCGAGGCGTTCGAAGGTATGCACCGGGCCGGCCGCCTGGCCGCCGAGACGCTCGACATGGTCGTGCCGCACATGGTGCCCGGCGTCGCCACCGCCGACATCGACGACATGATCCGCCAGTTCATCGTCGACGGCGGCGGCGTGCCCGCGACGCTGGGCTATCGCGGCTATACCCATTCGAGCTGCATCTCGATCAACCATGTGGTGTGCCACGGCATCCCGAGCGAGAAGACGCTGAAGGCCGGCGACATCGTCAATGTCGACGTGACCCCGATCCTGGACGGCTGGCATGGCGATTCGAGCCGGATGTACCTGATCGGCGACGTGCCGATCAAGGCGAGGCGGCTCGTCGACGTGACTTATGAATGCCTGATGCTCGGCATCGAGCAGGCCAAGCCCGGCAACCATCTGGGCGACATCTCCAACGCGATCCAGGTCCATGCCGAGAAGCATCGCTACGGCGTGGTGCGCGATTTCTGCGGCCATGGCCTGGGCCAGCTGTTCCACGACGCGCCCGAGGTGGTGCATGTCGGCCGCCCCGGCACCGGGCCGGAACTGAAGCCGGGCATGATCTTCACGATCGAGCCGATGATCAATATCGGCCGCCCGGACGTGAAGCTGCTCGACGATGGCTGGACGGCGGTGACGCGCGACCGATCGCTGTCGGCGCAGTTCGAGCATTCGATCGGCATCACCGAAACCGGCTGCGAGATCTTCACGACCAGCCCCAAGGGCCTGCACCAGCCACCCTATGCCTGATCATGTGACGGCCGGCCGCTAAAAACAGCGCCGGATCGTCCGCGCCAGCAGCAGCCATGCCGCGATGATCAGCACGCTCGCCAGCACGAACGGCGCGCCGGGGAAATACACCCCCTTCGCGTCGGCGAAATGGCCGAAAACCCAGGTCATCACCAGCGGGCCGACGATCGATGTCAGGCCGATCGTGCTGGCCACCGCGCCCTGGAGTTCGCCTTGCGCGTCCTCCTCGATCCTGGTGGTCATCATGCCCTGGATCGCGGGGAAGGTGACGCCGGTCATCGCGCCGATTATGATGCCGAGATAGACGGCCCAGCCCGAGCCGGCGACGGCGAGCACGATATAGCTGGGCAGGCCGAAGGCGAGGCTGATCAGCGCGCTGCGCCGTTCGCCGAAGCGGGCGATGGCGTGGCCGGTGACCACGCCCTGCACCACTGCGACCATGATGCCGAAGGTCGCGACCGACAGGCCGATCAGCAGCGGCGACCAGTTCAGCCGGGCGATCAGGAAATAGGGCCAGGTCGACAGCTGGGACTGGGCGGCAAGCTGCATCAGGAAGATCGTTCCGAGCGCGCCGAGCACGAAGGGATAGCGCCTCATGCGGATCAGCGTGCCGAACGGGTTGGCGCGCGCCATGGTGAAGGGGCGCCGCCGTTCGGGCGGCAGCGTCTCGGTGAAGATGACATAGCCGATCGCGGCGCCGGTCAGCGCCAGCGCGCTTGCCGCCATGAACGGCAGGCGCAGCCCGATCGTGCCGAGCAGCCCCCCGATCGCAGGGCCGAGCACGAAGCCCGACGCCCCTGCCCCGCCGAGCAGGCCGAACAGCCGGCCGCGCTGTTCCGGCGGATAGAGATCGGCGATGCAGCTGTTCGCCGCGGCCCAGGTCGCGCCCATCACGCCGGAGATGATCCGCCCGGCGAACAGCCAGGCGAGCGTCGGCGCCCAGGCCATCATTGCATAGTCGATGCCGAGCGCGACCAGGGTGCCGAGCAGCACCGGCCGGCGGCCGAACCGGTCGCTCAAGCCGCCGATCACCGGCGAGAACAGGAACTGCATCGCCGCATAGGCGAACAGCAATTCGCCGCCGATGAGCGCGGCGTGCGCGACATCGGTATGGCCAAGGCTTTCGACCAGCGAGGGCAGGATCGGGATGATGAGGCCGATGCCCGCCATGTCGATGAAGACGATGAACGCGATCAGCGGCAGCCGATTGTCGGTCCCGGACATGCAATCCCCCCAGACGCGCCGCCCTCCCGGCGCAGCGCTCTTATGCAGATTTCCCGGCGAAAGCCATGCGGCCGAATTCGGGCCGGAGCGGATCGTTTACGGAAATGGCCCGTTATGCTATAGGCCCGGAAACACAAGCTGGAGACACGGTGCCTATAGCGAAGCCTGGAATGACGATATCAAGCCTGCGCCTGTTTGCCGGTTCGATATGGCTGACCGTCGCCACCACGCTTCTCTGCGCCCTTCTCCCGCTCGGCCTGCCGCAAACGAGCAGCGTCGGATCGGCCTTCAGTCCATCGACCACCGTCGTCGCGCTACAAAGCAGCGAGCCATCGTCGCGCCTGGTCCGCGCGGAAGCCGTGCGACCGCGGGACGGCAATGCGGCAACCGGCGCGTCGGTGTTCCTGCCGATGGCCGCGACCGCCTTCAGCTTCGTCCCGGCGCCGGCCACAGCATTGTATGTCGGCATCGGCCGATCCTGGTCCGTCTTCACCCCCAGCGGCGCGGCTTTTCCCCGTGGACCGCCTGACCCGGCAGCGCGGTCGCCCGCTTCCTGACGAGCGGCCCTTCCGCCGCGGCGATCCTGCCGGCCGAGCCAGCCGATCCCCGCGCACCGAAACCATGAAGCGCCCGTGAGGCCGCAACAGCCCCGTCGCGCTTCCGCCAAGGAAAGACGATGGCCAGAAAAACCAAGCGACCACCCTGGTGGTTCGCCCCCGCCCTTTGGGCCGGTTTGGCGGCAAGCGCGGCGATGATCGCCGCAGTCGCCACCACCGGATCCTGACACCGACCGCCGGCGGGCCGCCCAGGCCCGCCGGCACATTTCTGCACGGGCGATCCCGATCGCCCATCGAGGAGACCCAATGCATCATACGCCCCTGATCGCCACCATCGTTGCCGCCCTGTTCACCGCCTTCATCACCGGATCGATCGCACACCGCCTGAAAGTGTCGCCGATCGCCGGCTATCTGCTCGCGGGCGTGATCGTCGGGCCGTTTACGCCCGGGTTCGTCGCCGATGGCGACCTGGCGAACGAGCTCGCCGAGATCGGCGTGATCCTGTTGATGTTCGGCGTCGGGCTGCATTTCTCGCTGCGCGACCTGATGTCGGTACGCAAGATCGCGGTACCCGGGGCAGTCGTGCAGATCGCCGCGGCGACGTTGCTCGGCATGGGGCTGGCATGGGTGCTCGGCTGGGGGCTGCTTGCGGGCGTGGTCTTCGGCCTTGCCCTGTCGGTCGCCAGCACGGTGGTGCTGCTGCGGGCGCTGCAGTCGCGCAAGCTGGTCGAGACCGAGCGCGGCCGGATCGCGGTCGGCTGGCTGATCGTCGAGGACCTCGCCATGGTCCTGGCCCTGGTGCTGCTGCCCCCGCTGGCCGGGGTGATGAACGGATCGGCGGCTGGCGGCGCGTCCAGCCTGGTGGTGCCGTTGCTGATCACCTTCGCCAAGGTCGCCGGATTCATCGCGCTGATGCTGGTGGTCGGGCGGCGCCTGATCCCCGCGGCACTGCATTGGGTGGTCCATACCGGATCGCGCGAACTGTTCCGGCTGGCGGTGCTGGCGATCGCGCTCGGCGTGGCATTCGGTGCGGCCTATCTGTTCGACGTGTCGTTCGCGCTCGGGGCGTTCTTCGCCGGCATGATCCTGGGCGAGACGGAGCTCAGCCGTCAGGCGGCGGAAGAGACGCTGCCGCTGCGCGACGCCTTTGCCGTGCTGTTCTTCGTGTCGGTCGGCATGTTGTTCGACCCGTCGGTGGTGGTGCGCCAGCCGCTGCCGCTGCTCGCCACGGTGGGGATCATCATCTTCGGCAAGTCGATCGCCGCCTATTGGATCGTCCGCATTTTCGGCCATTCCAGCCGCACCGCGCTGACCGTCGCGGCCAGCCTGGCCCAGATCGGCGAATTCTCGTTCATCCTCGCCGCGCTCGGCACCAGCCTGGGGATATTGCCGGCAGCGGCGCGCGACCTGATCCTGGCTGGCGCGATCCTCTCCATCTTCCTCAACCCCTTCATCTTCTCGCTGGTGGCGTCGCATCTGCGCAAGGCGGAGGACGACCCGGCCGATGCGCCGCAGCCCGCGTCGCGCAAGGGCCATGTGGTGCTGATCGGCTATGGCCGGGTAGGCAGCATGATCGCCCGCGATCTCGCGGCGCGCGGCCGGGATACCATCGTGGTCGAGGACAAGGACGTGGCGGCGAAACGCGCCGAGTCCGACGGGGCCACCGTCGTGCGCGGCAATGCCGTCGATGCCGAGACGCTGAAAGCGGCGGGCATCGACAGCGCCGCCAAGCTGCTGATCGCGATTCCGGAAGGGTTCGAGGCCGGCGCCATCGTCGAGCGGGCACGAGCGCTCAACCCGACGATCCCGATCATCGCACGGGCACATTCCGATGCGGAAGTGCAGCATCTCGAGAAACTGAGGGTGGCGCATGTCGTGATGGGCGAGCGGGAGATCGCGGCGCGCATGCTCGAGCTTGCCGGACACGCGGCGGCGGGATCGGGCGTGCCGACACCTGCCGCGGCGTGACGGGACCGTCGGCCGCCCAGGGAGGGGGGCGGTCCGGCGACTATGCTATACTCTGCGGATGACGACTGACGACAAGACCCTTTCCAAAACCATGTCCCTCTGGCTGCGGCACCGGCCCGATGCCGCCGGACTGACGCTCGACCCGGCCGGCTGGACCGATACCGACAGCGTGCTGGCCGCGCTGGCGGCGAAGCGGATCGACTGCGACCAGGCACGCCTGCTCGCCGTGGTGGAGGGCAGCGACAAGCAGCGTTTCGAGCTGTCCGCCGACGGCGCGCGCATCCGGGCGCGGCAGGGCCATTCGGTCGAGGTGGAACTCGGCTGGCCGCAGGCCGAACCGCCCGAGTTGCTCTATCACGGCACGGTCGAACGCTTCTTGCCGGCGATCCGCGCCGAGGGGCTGAAACCGATGCGGCGGCACCATGTGCACCTCTCGCCCGACGAGGCGACCGCGACGGTCGTCGGCGCCCGGCGGGGCGAGGCGGTGATCCTGACCGTCCGGGCCGGCGCGATGGCGGCGGCGGGGCATGTGTTTTTCCTGACGGGGAATGGCGTCTGGCTGACGGATCGGGTGCCGGTGGAATTTTTGGAGGGCGTGTGAGGCTTTTTCCCTCTCCCCCTGTGGGAGAAGGAGGGAGGAGCGAAGCGACGGAAGGATGAGGGGGAATGAGGTTCGTGACACTCATCATTTCGAGTGTCCCCCTCACCCTTCCCAAGCTTCGCTTGGGCCCCTTCCCTCTCCCACAAGGGGAGAGGGAGAATTGCGCACATGCACCGCCAGCTACTGCCGCAAAATAGGGCAGTGGCTGCCTGTCTGCACGGGCGTTAGGCAGGCCGATGCGCGCGAATCGGGCGGTGTGTCGTGGCGTTCCTCGCTCGCGCGGCTGGCACGCTTGTTGTAAGGGTCACCGACAGGCAGAGGCGTCCGGTTCCATGACGGCTCGTACTGGCCAACCACTTACCCGGGGGCGTACCGACGTGAAGAAGATCGAGGCTATCATCAAGCCGTTCAAGCTGGACGAGGTGAAGGAGGCGCTTCACGAAGTCGGCGTGTCCGGCATCACCGTTACCGAGGCCAAGGGTTTCGGCCGCCAGAAGGGACATACCGAGCTGTATCGCGGCGCGGAATATGTCGTGGATTTCCTGCCCAAGGTGAAGCTCGAGGTGGTCGTCGAGGACGCGCTGGCCGAGCGTGTGGTGGAAGCAATCGCGGCGGCCGCGCAGACCGGCCGCATCGGCGATGGCAAGATTTTCGTCATTCCGGTTGAAACCGCGCTGCGGATCCGTACGGGAGAGCGCAACGAAGACGCCATTTGACGCAACGCAGCATATTGTGACAGCAGGGCCTTCCGGGGCGACAACATCATTCCCGATTCTATCGGGCGAACGACATTTCTAGAAAGGGCTAGGGGCATTATGGCGAATTCGGCAAACGACGTCCTCAAGTTGATCAAGGACCAGGAGATCGAGTGGGTCGACCTGCGTTTCACCGATCCGAAGGGCAAGTGGCAGCATCTGACGATGGTCGCGGGCGTCGTCGGTGAAGACGAGCTGACCGACGGTTTCATGTTCGACGGATCGTCGATCGAGGGCTGGAAGGTCATCAACGAATCCGACATGATCCTGAAGCCGGATCTGGACGCGGTGTGGACCGATCCTTTCTCGGCAACCCCGATGCTGATCCTGGTGTGCGACATCGTCGAGCCTTCGACCGGCGAGCTCTACGCCCGCGATCCGCGCTCGACCGCGAAGCGTTCCGAGGCCTATCTGAAGACCACCGGCATCGGCGACACCATCTATATCGGCCCGGAAGCCGAGTTCTTCATGTTCGACAATGTGCAGTTCGAGACGAGCTACGCCACGTCCTACTACAAGATCGACGATATCGAGCTGCCGACCAACACCGGTCGCGAATATGAGGGTGGCAACCTTGGCCACCGTCCGCGCGCCAAGGGCGGCTATTTCCCCGTCGCCCCGGTCGATTCGGCCACCGACATCCGCGGCGAGATGGTGTCGACCATGCTCGAAATGGGCCTGCCCTGCGACAAGCATCATCATGAGGTTGCCGCCGGCCAGCACGAGCTGGGCCTGACCTTCGGCACGCTGACGACCACTGCCGATCGCATGCAGATCTACAAATATGTCTGCCATAACGTCGCGCAGGCGTACGGCAAGACCGTCACCTTCATGCCCAAGCCGATCAAGGAAGATAACGGCTCCGGCATGCACACCCATCTGTCGATCTGGGAAGGCGGCAAGCCGCTCTTCGCCGGCAACGGCTATGCGGGCCTGAGCGATACCTGCCTGTATTTCATCGGCGGCATCATCAAGCACGCCAAGGCGCTCAACGCCTTCACCAACCCGTCGACCAACAGCTACAAGCGCCTGGTCCCGGGTTATGAGGCACCGGTGCTGCTCGCCTATTCGGCGCGCAACCGTTCGGCATCGTGCCGCATCCCGTACGGCACGGGCGCCAAGGCGAAGCGCGTCGAAGTGCGCTTCCCGGACGCGATGGCCAATCCGTATCTCTGCTATGCAGCGCTGCTGATGGCTGGCCTGGACGGCATCCAGAACCGCATCCACCCGGGTGAGGCGATGGACAAGAACCTGTACGACCTGCCGCCGGCAGAGCTCGCCGAGGTTCCGACCGTGTGCGGCTCGCTGCGCGAGGCTCTGGAGAGCCTGGCCGCCGACAACGATTTCCTGCTGAAGGGCGGCGTGTTCACCCCCGACCAGATCGAATCGTATATCGAACTGAAGATGGCCGATGTGGCGCGCTGGGAAATGACCCCGAGCCCGGTCGAGTTCGACATGTATTATTCGTACTGATCGATCCGCATTTCGAGAGGGGGGCGTCCGGAGCGATCCGGGCGCCCTTTTCTTTTGGGGCAGAGGGCAGGTCGCGGGCGCCGCCCAAGGCAGCACCCGGCCGGCGATCAGATGGACTGGCCGCCCGAGACCTCGATGCGCTGAGCGTTGACCCAGCGGTTTTCCGGGCCAAGCAGGCTGGCGATCATCGGGCCGATATCATCGGGCACCCCGACGCGACCAAGCGCGGTCATATTGGCGAATGCCTGGTTGTAGTCGGGCGTGTCGCGCACCGCGCCGCCCAGGAAATCGGTCTCGATCGCGCCGGGCGCGACGACATTGACGGTGATGCCGCGGCTGCCGAGTTCCTTCGCCATATAGACGGTGAGCGTCTCCACCGCGCCCTTGGCCGCCGAATAGGCGGAGAAGCCGGCAAATGAGACCCGGGTGAGGCCCGAGGAGAAATTGACGATGCGTCCGCCGTCGGCGAGCACCGGGAGCAGGGCCTGAGTCAGGAAGAACACGCCCTTGACGTGAACGTCGAACAGGGCGTCGAACTGGGCCTCCGTAGTGGTCGCGAAATCGGCCATCTCGCCGTGACCGGCGTTGTTGACGAGGTGGTCGATCGAGTCACGGCCCCAGCCTGCGGCCAGTGCGGCGCGCACCCCCTCCACAAGGGCGGGGAAGGTCGACACTTTGCCCGTGTCGAGCTGCAGCGCCACGGCCTTGCGGCCGAGCGCTTCGATCTCCGCGACGACCGCCTTCGCGTCATCGGTGCCGCTGCGATAGGTGAGGATGACATCGCCACCGTGGCGGGCGATGCTGATGGCGGTGTTGCGACCAAGGCCGCGGCTGCCGCCGGTGACGAGCGAGATGGTGGGCATGACGTGTCTCCTGTCGTTGTACAGCCGGTATGCGCCGACGACCCCGAACCGTGTTGCGCGATCATCCGGGATTCTTGCCTGATCCTGCATTATTCGAAGATCCCTGACCGTAGGATGGGTGGCGGACGCTGGCTAAACTGCCGCAGCGCCGACACGACGGGTCGTTCGAGAACATCGCTCGTCGTTGCCCGATCATCTTGCGCCCGTTGCCGTCCGCCAGCACTGGACATATAACAAGGGCATGACCGGCCAGCTTCTCGACCTCGCCCGGCGCTACGCCGATGCCATGGCCGATCGGAACGGCGTGGCAGTGACGCCGGTCAAAGGTCTCGTCATCCTGCGCGAGACGGCCCCGACCGTGCTGCAATTTGCGATATCGAAGCCGCTGGTCGCCCTGGTCCTGCAGGGCGACAAGCGGGTGACCATGGGAAGCAGCAGCTTCGACTTCGGTGCCGGCGACTCCCTGTTGATCACCACGGACGTACCGACCGTCAGCCAGATCACCCGCGCGACCGTGGTCGCCCCCTATTATTCTCTGGTCATGGAGCTGGACGCCGCGGTGATCGCCGACCTGGTGAGCGAGATCGGGCCCCTTCCCTTCGCGGCGGACCAGCCGGTACGGGTCGACCCGACCGAGGCGGAGGTCGCTGACGCGGCGGCCCGCCTTCTGCGCCTGCTCGACCGGCCCGATACGCTGGCGGTTCTTGGCGGACAGCTTCTCCGTGAGCTGCATTTCTGGCTTCTGTCCGGCCGTCATGGTGGCGCGATCCGTGCGCTCGGCGTCAAGGACAGCCATGCGCAGCGGGTGGCGCGCGCCGTCACCATCCTGCGCGATCGTTACGCCGAGCCGGTTCGCATCGAGCAGCTCGCCGAGGCAGCGGGGATGAGCCTGTCTGCGTTCCACGCCCATTTCCGCACCATCACGTCGCTGACGCCCTTGCAGTTCCAGAAACAGCTCCGCCTGATCGAGGCCCGGCGCAGGATGCTCGCCGAAGGCAGGGCGATCAGCGACGCCGCCTATGATGTCGGGTATGAGAGCGTGTCGCAGTTCACCCGCGAATATGGCAGGCTGTTCGGCGCGCCACCCGCTCGCGACGTTCGACAGGCCCGTGCGCAGGCGGCGATCGCGGCCTAGACTGAACCGTCTGTCGGGCAGTGACCGGAGCTGTCCACATTACCGCCCTCAGACGCGGGTTTGACACGCCAGCGTGCCCGGCGCATCCTGTCCGCCATGCAGTTCCCTGCTCATCACGACCGCTTTCGCGACCATTCGGGACAGCTCGCCGCACGCGGCTAGCCCGGGTTTCGTGCGGCCTTGCCGCCGATGCCCGGGTGCTATCCAATTTTGAAAACAACGGTGCTGCCGGTTCGGCGGCGCCTTTCAGCGGATGGACGATCGTGATCCCCCAACCTGCCCCTATACCCCATCTGGCGCCCGTGCCGCGCCTGATCGATACCGAATGCCGCCGCCTGGAAATGCTCGCGCTCGAGGGCGAGCATCTCAATCCCCAGGCATCCGCGCTGCTGCTGGCCGAGCTCGAGCGGGCCACCCTGTACCCGGCGGCCGAGCTGCCGCCCGGCACGGTCACGATGGATGCCGAGGTCGACTATGTCAACGAAAGCAGCGGCGTGCTGCGTTCCATCCGGCTGGTCTATCCCAACGAGGCCGATGTCGCGCGCGGGTGCATCTCGATCCTGACGCCGGTTGCGGCCGGCCTTATCGGCCTGACCGTCGGCGACCGGATCGAATGGCCCGACCGCCAGGGCCGGACGCATATGCTGCGGATCGTGAAGGTCGCGCTGCCCGAGATGGGACCGGATGCGGGAGAAACCGCATGACGATATGGGTCACACGCTCGGCGCCCGACAATCTTGCCACCGCGCGGCGCCTGCGGGGCATGGGCTATAGCTCGGTACTGGTGCCGGTGCTCCGGACGCGGCGCATCGAGCATGTGCGGATCGAGGGCCGGCCTGACGCGATCGTCTTTTCCAGCACCCATGCCGTCCGCCATCACCAGCGGCCGGCGGTGAACGACACGGTCGCGGTGTTCGCAGCCTCCGATGGGGTCGCGCGCGCGGCCCAGTCGGCGGGCTATGCCAACGTCACCTCGACCGGCGGCGACGAGGAAATCCTCGCCGGGCTGCTCGCCCATGTCCTGCCCCGCCGCGGCCGGGTGGTGGAGTTCTGCGCGCGCCGCACCTCCCCGCTGTTGCGCGACGCCCTGTCGGGCCAGGGGTTCAGTATCGAGCCGGTGCCGGTGTACGACGCGGTACCGATCGCGGCGACGGAGGTCGGCGATGCCGCCCTCTCCTCCGGCATCGGCGGAATCCTGGTCCATTCCAGCGCCGGGGCCCGCGCGGTAAGCCGCATCGTCCAGCGGACGGGCTGGCGTGGACGGATCTGGTGCATCTCGCCGGCAAGCGCCGCGCAGCTGGCCGGCCTGGACGGCGTGACCGTTTCCTGCGCAGCGGAGCCGACCGAGCTGGCCTTGCTCGCGCTGGTCGAGCAGGAGGCGCTGCCGACGCGCTGGCCGGCACAGGCGATGCCTGACCGGATGCCGCTGAAGCCCGTACGGATCGGGCGCCATCATGGGCGAGCGGCGAATGACGGCGACGATGGAGGATCGCCCCCGGCCGCATGACGCTCCCATCAATTTCATATTGATTATCGATAAATACTATGTTGATAATCGATAAGGGATGCCGACGGGGGACTGGACATGGACGGGGTGGCGACGACGTTGCTCGCGCGGGCGCTGAAGCTGTTTCGCGTCGTGAACTATGGCTGCGGCGTCTTTTTCCTGGTCGCGATTACCGCGAGCATCGCCGCCGCCGGTTTTTTCGCTGCCCGCCTCGCCGCGAAATATGGCGCGGCGATCGACGTTGCGGGCACGCTGATGGCCATGCGGGTCGTGCTCCTGTTCGGCCTGTTCGCGGTCTATGCGGTCGACCGGCTGTTCGCCGCGCTGATCGCGATGGTGGAGACGGTACGGGCCGGCGACCCGTTCGTCGCCGGCAATGCCGGGCGCCTCGACCGGATCGGCTGGGCGCTGCTCGCGCTTCAACTGCTCGATCTGCTGGGCGGCGTCGCGAGCTGGTGGTTCAAGGCGCATGGCGTGGACTATATCGACTGGACGCCGTCGCTGACCGGCTGGCTGGCGGTGCTGGTCGCCTTCGTGCTGGCACGCGTCTTCTCGCAAGGGGCGGCGATGCGCGACGATCTGGACGGTACGATCTGATGCCGCTCAGGGTCCATCTCGACGATGTGCTGCACGACCGCCGCATGACACTCACCGAGCTGAGCGACGCTGTCGGGCTGACGCTCGCCAATCTGTCGATCCTGAAGACCGGCAAGGCGAAGGCGATCCGATTCTCGACGCTGGAGGCGCTGTGCCGTGCGCTCCAGTGCCAGCCCGGCGACATCCTGACCTATGACGACGAGGAGACTGTGTGATGTGGTGGCTGAAGCGCTATTTCGCCGATCTGGTGGGCGCGCATGTCGACGGCCTCCGCGTGGCACGCGGCCTGCCGCTGCTGTTCGCCATCATGGTGGCATGGGAATTCGGCCAGCACATCGTCGAGGTTCGCATCGGCCTGTTCGACAGTGAGACTGCGGCGAAGGCCGTCTCGCAGGACGGGTCGCGCATGGCCCTTGGCTGGATCAAGATGATCCTTGTCTATGCCGGCGGCTTCTTCGCGATCCGGTATCTGGTGTGGGGCAGCAGCGCGCGGACCCTCGCCGTCTCGCGGCGGACCGTCCTGCGCTACCTGCCCTATGTCGCGTATTCGCTGATCCTCTTCGCGCTGATCTTCTATGCGGGCAGCTTCATCGGGCCCGACCAGATCATGGCGTTTCGCGCGACGATCGGATTGGCCCAGGTCCTGATCGAGCCGCTGCTGATGCTTTGGATCGTCTCGGCCGCGACCGACGGGCCGGTCGGGGGGCCGCTACAATCGGCAAAGCTGACCGGCCGCCACTATTTCTGGGCGCTGGCGCTATTCTTCGTCGCGCGGCTGCCGACCAATGCGGCACATCAGCTGCTCAACCGCTATGCCATCGGCCAGCCGCCTGCCCTTGTCTGGGCGATGCTCGCGGTCGATGCGGTGGTGGTCGGGCTGCTCGTGGCGATCGTTCCGGCCATCTATGTCCGGGTGACGCGCCTCGTGATGGAGCGTCGCGGCCCCGCTGGCTGAAAGGGCCGGCCGCGCTTTGACGGGACCGGCGGGACGACGCCCCCGGCGAGGCGGTTCGGCGGAACGAATCCACCCGTCGGTTCGTCCTTGCCCGCAATGAGCATCCGCACCGTCCTCGCCGACCGGCGACTGCATTTCGCCGCCGGCGGCGTGATCGCGCTGCTCGTCGTCCTGCTGATCGCGCTGGCGATGATGCCGTGGGGCCTGTTCAAATCGACCATCGAAGCCAGGCTGAGCGACAGGTTCGGGCGGCCGGTGACGATCGTGTCGGTCGAGCGGCTCGACGCCTTTTCGCTCTCGCCGACCGTCGCGATCCGCGGGCTTCGCATCCCGCAGGCGAGCTGGGCGGGCAAGGGCGACCTGATCCGGGTCGACAGCGCCACGCTGCGCTTTCCCGTGCTGCCGCTGCTCCTCGGCCGTTTCCGCCCCGGCACGATCGATGTGAACGGCGCGCATCTGGTGCTGGTGCGCGATGCGCAGCGCCGCAAGAGCTGGAGCAAGCCGAACGACCCGGCGCAGGACGGCGGCGGCGGCGATTCCCTGGCGTTGACGAGCCTGCGCGTGGCGAACAGCAGCATCTCCTATCGCGATGCCTTCCAGGAGCGTGCCTTCACAGCGAAGATCGCCGCCGACCCGCAGCGCGGCGTGACCCTGGCCGGCACCGGGACGGTGCGCGGCGAGCCAGTGACCATCACCGCGCGCGGGCCGGCGGTCGAGGGCGCTGAGGGCAAGAGCTGGCCATTCCGGGCGACGATCCGCGGGCCCGCACTCGACATGACGGTGATCGGTGCGATGGACGCGCCGCTCGACCCGAGCGGGCTGACCATGGACGTGACCGCGCGGGCCGACGACCTGAAATTCGTCGATTCGATCATCGAGGCCGGACTGTTCGGCACGCGCCCGGTGCGGCTGCGGGCGCATGCCCGGCGCGACGGCACCGTGTGGAAGGTGACCAGCCTGAGCGGGTTGATCGGCCGGTCCGACATTGCCGGCCGCATCACCGTGCGCAAGGTAGATGGACGGACCAAATTAGACGGCGCGGTCGTCTCCAACCGGCTCGATTTCGACGATTTCTCCTCACGTGCCGGCGCAGCGAAAGCGGCCGCCAAACGCCAGGAGATCGGCCCGCGGCTGGTGCCCGACACGCGGATCAACATTCGCCGGATCACGCGCACCGACGGCACCATTGTTTTCACCGCCCGGCAGCTCATCAGCGCCGCACCGTCGTCGCTCCGGGCGATGCGTGGCACCGTCGCGATCGACCATCAGCTGATGACCGTCTCCGACTTCAGGCTCGACCTCGATCGCGGCGCGATCACCGGGTCGATGCGGGTCGATCAGCGCGGCGGGCGCAAGGAACCGTTGGTGAGGGTCGACCTGACGCTGGCGGGCAGCAGCATCGGCGCGCTCGCCGGAGGCAGCGGAGAGGTCGATGGGCGTGTCGACGGTCGGGTCCGCCTCACCGGTACCGGCAGCACGATCCGCGACGTGGTCGGCGCCTCCGATGGCACGATCGGACTGGTTGCGCGCGACGGGGTACTGCCCGCCAAGATCGCCTCTATGCTTGGCTTCGACGCGGCGCGCGGGCTGCTCACCGATGGCGACGAGGTCGCGACCCTGCGGTGCGCGGTCGTCCGCCTCGCGGTGAAGCGGGGGGTGGGCACGGCCGACCCATTCCTGATCGATACGACGCGCAGCCAGTCGAACGGCCATGGCACGATCAGCTTCCCGTCAGAACGCCTCGCCCTTACCGTCACCGGCGCGCCCAAGGCGAAGAGCGTGCTGCGCCTTCCCGGATCGCTGACGATCGGCGGATCGATCAAGTCGCCCGATGTGACCCTTGCACCGGGCACCAAGTCGATCGGCAACATCTTCAAGGCGATCGGACGCTCGATCAGCGGCAATCAGGGCCCGCGTGCGACCGATGCCGATTGCGCCGCGCTGTCGGCCCGCGCGCTGGGTGGATAACGCCGGCCCCTCCGTCGTTTGCCAGCAGACACCCCCAACGAGGAATCCCGACATGACGCTTACCGCGCTCGCCCTCAACTGCACGCTCAAGGCCGACGCGTCGCAGGAATCCTCCACCGACGCGATGATCGCTGTGCTGAAGGACGCGTTTGCCAAGGTGAAGGTCGATGTGACCGAGACGGTGCGGGTCGCCGCGCTCGACATCAAGCCGGGGGTCACGTCGGACGAAGGCGATGGCGACGAATGGCCCGCGCTGCGCGAGAAGATCCTGGCGCATGATATCCTGATCTTCGGCGGGCCGATTTGGATGGGTCAGGTCGGCAGCGTGGGCAAGCGCGTGCTCGAACGGATGGACGCCTTCCTCAGCGAGACCGACGACCAGGGGCGGATGCCGAGCTATTCGAAGGTCGCGGTCGCCGCGATTGTCGGCAATGAGGACGGGGCGCATATGTCCTCGTCGCAGATATTCCAGGCGCTGAACGACGTGGGCTGGACGATCCCGGCCGTCGCCGCCTGCTACTGGGTGGGCGAGGCGATGGGGGATGTCGACTTCAAGGATCTGGAGAAGACGCCGGACAAGGTGCTGGAGACGGCGAAGATGGTCGCGGGGAATGCGGCGCATCTGGCGGGGTTGTTGAAGAGTAAGCCGTATCCGGGGTGACGCGCCGCTCCTCCGCACGAGGGGCTTCCATCGACGTTGCGTTTGGGGAAGCCCCCCTCCACCAGCTTCGCTGGTCCCCCTCCCCGTTCCGGGGAGGAATTAGGGGAGCAGTATTGTGGCGCCGCGTGTCTCGCCTGCTTCGAGCGCGCGGTGGGCGTCGGCGGCATCTTCGAGCGCGAAGGTCTGGCCGATCTCCGGCACGATCGCGCCCTTTGCCAGCAGGTCGAACAGGCGCTCGACGCCCGCCTGTCGTTCCTCCGGCGTGACATAATAGTCGAACAGGGTCGGCCGGCTGACGAACAGCGATCCCTTGGCCGCCAGCACGCCGAGCGCAACGCCGTCGATCGCACCACTGGCATTGCCGTAGCTGACGATCAGGCCGCGTCGGGCCGCCGAGTCGAGCGACACCGGCCAGGTTGCCTTGCCCACGCCGTCCAGGACGACGGGCACGCCCTTGCCGTCGGTCAGCGCGCGGACTTCCTTCGCGACATCGACCTGCTTGTGGATCAGTACATGGTCGGCACCCGCTGCCCTGGCCTGTGCCGCCTTGTCCTCGCTGCCGACGGTGCCGATCACGGTCGCGCCGAGATGCTTGAGCCAGCCGACCAGGATATGACCGACACCACCCGCGGCGGCATGGACCAGCACGGTCTGGCCGGCCTGAACCTTCGCGCAGCGTTCGACCAGGAATTCGGCGGTACAGCCCTTGAGCAGCAAGGCCGCTGCCGTGCGATCATCGACTGCGTCGGGGAGCTTCAGCAATTGGGCGGCCGGCAGGTTGCGATCGGTGGCATAGGCGCCGCGCAGCGGGCCGAAGGTGCCGACCCGGTCGCCCACGGCAAAATCGGTTACGCCCTCCCCCAGCGCCTCTACGACGCCGACCGATTCACTCCCCAGGCCGCTCGGCAGCGGCGACGGGTACAGGCCGGTGCGGAAATAGACGTCGATATAGTTGAGCCCGACCGCTGTGGTGCGCAGCCGGACCTCGCCGGGGCCGGGATCGGGCAGGTCGACATCGCCCCATTGAATCACCTCGGGACCGCCCGTTCGTTCGATCCGTGCCACGCGCGCCATATCTCGACCTCCTGATGGGACAGGCCGCACATAATCATCGCGTTTCAGGTTGCAACGTTTCGCGTTGCCCGCCATCTAGACGCCAGCACCGTACCGCAAATTCAAAAATCGGAGGCGAGGATGAAGAGTTACCTCAAGCACTATATCGACGGCGCATGGGTCGAGAGCGAAGGCGGCAAGCGCCATGAGGTAATCGATCCCGCGACCGAGCAGCCCTGCACCGAGATCACGCTCGGCACCAGCGCCGATGTCGACAAGGCGGTCGCCGCGGCCCGCCGCGCCTTCGAGACCTTCTCCCAAACAACCGTCGAAGAGCGCGCCGCGCTGCTCGGCCGGATCATCGAGGAATATAAGGCGCGTATCCCCGATCTCGCCGCCGCGATCAGCCAGGAGATGGGCGCACCGATCGGCTTCGCCACCGCCGCGCAGGCACCGACCGGCCTCGGCCATTTCATGGGGACGCTGAACGCGCTCAATGCGTTCCAGTTCGAGGAAAAGGTCGGCCGGGCCCGCGTGGTGCATGAGCCGCTGGGCGTCGTCGCGATGATCACCCCGTGGAACTGGCCGCTCAACCAGATCTGCGCGAAGGTCGCCCCCGCCCTCGCCGCCGGCGACACCATGGTGCTGAAGCCGAGCGAGGAATCGCCCGCCTGCGCGATGATCCTGGCCGAGGTGCTGGAAAAGGCCGGCGTACCGGCCGGTGTGTTCAACCTGGTCAATGGCGACGGTCCGGGCGTCGGCGCGGCGCTGTCGAGCCACAAGGATGTCGACATGGTGAGCTTCACCGGATCCACCCGCGCCGGCATCGCCGTGGCGCAGGCGGCCGCCGCGACCGTGAAGCGGGTCCATCAGGAACTGGGCGGCAAGGCGCCCAACCTGGTGCTCGAGGGTGCCGATCTCGCCGCCGTGCTGCCGCCGACCGTGTCGGGCGTGCTCGCCAATTCTGGCCAGAGCTGCATCGCGCCGACCCGCCTACTGGTCCATGCCTCGCAGGTCGAGGATGCGACGCAGATCGTGAAGACGATGATGGAGGCGACGCAGGTCGGCGACCCGTCGGTGATGGGCGCGCATATCGGCCCGGTCGTCAACAAGGCGCAATATGAGAAGATCCAGGGCCTGATCCAGTCGGCGATCGACGAGGGCGCGACGCTCGTCACCGGCGGGACCGGGCGGCCGGACGGGCGCAACGCCGGCTATTTCATCAAGCCGACGCTGTTCACCGGCGTCACGCCCGACATGCGCATCGCGCAGGAGGAAACCTTCGGCCCGGTCGCGACGATCACCTCCTATGACTCGCAGGACGAGGCGATCCGCATCGCCAACGACACGCCTTATGGCCTGTCCGCGACGATCTCGGGCGATCCGGCCGCTGCCTCCAAGGTCGCCCCGCGATTGCGCGCCGGGCTCGTCACGATCAACTCCTGGTCGCCCGAGGGCGGCAGCCCGTTCGGCGGCTACAAGCAGTCGGGCAATGGTCGAGAGGGCGGCAAATTCGGCCTGAGCGACTTCATGGAAGTGAAGAGCATCGTCGGGGAGCCTGCCTGAACCGATGCGATCGATCGATGTGCTGATGCCCGCCACCGCCAGCGACTATGGGGCGATGGCGGCGGAGATTCTCGACCAGTATCGCGACGCCTTTGCGGCGCGCGACATGACGCTTGCCACCCGGCCCTGGGATGAGGGGCCGGGTGAAGGCGACGTGACGCTGGCGCTGTTCGCCTGGGGCTATCATCTCGATGTCGCGCGCTGGGAGGCGATCCTTGCCGGCTGGCCGGTCGAGCAACGGTTGCTCAACGCCCCTGCCCTGCTCGCCTGGAATACACGCAAGACCTATCTGCTAGAACTAGAGGCGGCCGGCATTCCAATCGTGCCGAGCAGCTTCGGCCGGGCGGACGATGCAAGCGTCGCGGCTGCCTTTGCGCGGTTCGGCACCGACGAGCTGGTGGTGAAGCCGCAGGTCTCCGGCGGCAGCTTCCGCACCGTGCGGGTCAGGCCGGGCGACGCGATCGAGCCGCTCGACGATGCGATCATCCAGCCTTTCGTGCCTGCCGTATCGGATGAGGGCGAACTGTCTTTCCTGTTCATCGGCGGCGCGTTCAGCCACGCGGTACGCAAGGTGGCCAAACCGGGCGATTTCCGTATCCAGCCGCAATTCGGCGGGCAGTTCAGCCGGTTCGAGCCGGAGCCCGAGCAACTGGCGCTGGCGGGGACGGTGATCGGCACCCTGCCCGAGCCTTCGTTGTACGCGCGGGTGGATCTGTTGCGCATCGCCGATGGCAGTCTTGCGCTGATGGAGCTGGAGGCGATCGAGCCGGATCTCTACCCGCATATGGAGCCCGAGCTTCCCGCGCGGCTGGCGGAGGCGGTGGCGGCGCGGATCTAGTGGGGAAAATCATATGGTTGGTATCGGGTGGAGCCAAACAGCCAGTTCGCAGTTGCCGCTGTAGCGGTCATTCCGAGATCGCGTACAATGCGCGCTCATGAGCAAGTGGCCGTGGCACATGGATGATGATTTTTGGTCGATCGAGGATGTCGCTCACTTGCACCAACAGGTGCGTGGCGAGCTTCAACGCTTATTCCAGTACTACGAAGGAACGTCGAGCGCGCTTTTTCGGGACTGGCTCCACCAGAACCCCCAATTTTCTCCCGATATCATTTCGCACCAAGGGCCGTTCGATGTCGCACTGCGTGTCCACTACACGTTTGCAGAACATGGCGATCACACTTCCATGGCGTATATCGACTGGCGTCGATCCTTTAACGCCATCTGGGAAGACGGGCGCAAACTCACTCCCTTGCAGGAGTCCATACTCCGGAGCCGGGGATGGGACGGCAGCTAACTACCAGTTCCCTCGTTCCGGCGCCATGGATCGAAGCGCCGCTTCTGAAAGCCGACTGGCAATTTTCGGGACGAAAGGCAGCCGGGCAGCCTTCGCCCAATTGCAACCACTCGTTCGAGCGGTAGTATGCTAGCCACGACTAAGCGGAGAAAATCATGTGGTGAAACGCCTTTACGATCGAGATGATGTAACAGGCATTCGCTTCACCCGGGCGGAACCCCACTTGCGTGGATCGGGACATCGGAATTTACTGGAGATCGTCGATAGCGTTTCTCCTGGTGGTACCGTCTTCCATGTCATCGCCGACACCCCGGATGACACTGGAGACTTGATAGAAATTGTTGTTGATGGGGCGATAGTCGTCCTTTTTGAACTTCCACGTCTTAATGGGAGAGAGCGGCGGACCGCTGGCCCGCCGAGCGACGTCATGATAAAGACGTTAAATGACGTTCGGCGCGCGAATGACCAACGGTCGCACCGCATGTTGGATGTCATAGCTGCCGACGCTCGTCGAGTGATGGTGATGACGAACGGCAACTAAGCACGAGGTCTAACCGTTTGTCTCCCGACGCGGCGACGGCACCGCCTGAAAGCGGCCGGACCGCAAATCAGATGAATGACTACCCGGCGTAAGCCGCCCTAGTTGCCGTCATTCAATAGTCAGCGCAGATTAGGCCAATGCTGAAGGATGAACTAAACAATCTGGGTCGGATCGTGGCCGAGGGCGGAACGGCGGTCGAGATAGATGACGCGCTATTGCCCCTGATCTCGCACTCAGACCCGTGTATCATCTCGCCAATCTTGGCGCTTCTGAACGAGAATGGCGACCAAGACGGCATGTGGTCGATACTTCACACTGCCGAGTCATTTCAGGGAGCCGCGTACGTAACCGGTCTATTGACGGCTTTACCGGTGCTCACCGAGACTTGTCCGTGGTGGGCTCAGACGTTGATAATTCGCCTCCTCAACTCGGACACCTACGCCGCCGAATTTGCTTTCCAGCTCCCAGACGCGCCCGCACGAATGAAACAAGCTGTCGCAACGATCTGCGAGAAGCTCAGCGAGGACCCGCGCTTTCACGCCAAGACCGTGCCGATCCTCGCCGCCATACAGCGGTAACGCGGACCCGCCGTATTCCACCAGACCCGGTCGTTCACGACTCTGGCTCCTGGGTACCAACCGTATGGTTTTCACCAATAGAACCACCTCTCCCCGTTTGGGCCGGGCCTGTCGGGCCGAGAAGAAGGTACGGTGCTTCGAAAAGCTCAGCCCGACCGGGGATGAGCGGTCGCCCTCAGTGCAGCGGCCAGGTCCACAGCACCAACGGCGTGCCAACCAGCACCACCAGCAGCGATAAGGGCGCCCCCAGCCGCGCATAATCGCTGAACCGGTACCCACCCGGTCCGAAGACCAAGGTATTGCACTGGTGACCGATCGGAGTGAGGAAATCGCACCCCGCCCCCATCGCCGTCGCGATCAGGAATGCCTCGGGCCGGTAGCCGAGGTCATGCGCGAAGACCGCTGCGATCGGGGCCATCACCAGCACGGTTGCCGCATTGTTGAGGAACGGCGTCACCGCCATCGCCGCGACCAGGATCAACGCCACCGCACCCCAGGGCGGCAGGGTCGCCCCCACGCCGGCGAGCCAGGTCGCGATCACGTCCGACGCGCCGGTGGTGCGCAGGGAATCGCTGACCGGGATCAGCGCGCCGAGCATGATGAGGATCGGCCATTCGACATTGTCATAGGCCTCGCGCACCGGCAGCACGCCCGTCGCCATGACCAGCCCCGCCGCCGCGAAAAAGGCGACCGCGACCGGGACATACCCACTCGCCGTCGCCGTCATGGCCACCGCGAGAATCGCGATCGCCAGCCATCCGCGATTGGAATTGCCCAGCCTGAGCGAACGTTCGGCCAACGGCAGCGCGCCCAGATCGCGCAGTCGTTCCGGCAACAGGCCGAGCGGCCCCTGCAGCACGATCACGTCGCCGGCATTCAGCGTCGTCTCGCCGATCCGTTTGGTCAGCCGCTCGCCGGCGCGCGACACCGCGATCAGGTTAACCCCGAAGCGCTGCTGGAGCAGCAACTGCCCGGCCGTCCGCCCGACCAGTATCGAGGTGGCGGACACCACTGCCTCGATCACGCCGGTCTCGTCTTTCTCGCTTCCCTGGGGCACCTCGCGCTGCTCGCCCTCGAGCGCGAGCCGGTCGCCGGCGATCACCCGTTCGAGTGCGTCAGGGTCGCCGCCAAGGATCAGCATGTCGCCCTCGCGCAGTTCGGTATCGCGGAGCGGCAGGCTGCGCATGCCGTCGCGTACCAGCGCAGTGATCGTCACCTGTTGCTCGTGCCGTTCGATGAAATCGCCGACCGTCTGCCCCACCGCCGGCGAGCCCTCGACCAGGCTCGCCTCGGTGACATAGCCCTTGATGTCCAGCGCCTCGCCCATGGTCGGTGCGGCGCGGCGGTCGCGCGGCTGGAGGCGATAGGCGAAGCGCAGGAAGATCAGCCCGACCACCAGCAGGCCGAAGCCGGTCGGGAAATAGTCGAACATGCGGAACGGCTCGCCCGTCATGTCCTCGCGCACGCGGCTGACGATGATGTTGGGCGAGGTGCCGACCAGCGTCATCAGCCCACCGAGCAACGACGCGAACGACATCGGCATCAGGAAGACGGAAGGACTGGTGTTGTTCTTCTTCGCCATCGAGAAGGCAGCGGGCATCAGCATCGCCAGCGCACCGACATTCTTGACCAGCGCCGAGGCGATTCCGACCGAGGCGGTCAACACCAGCAATTGCGAGCGCACCCGCTTCACCCGTTTCGACACGAAGGCGAGCGCGATCTCGATAACGCCCGAACGCTGCACCGCCGCCGACATGACCAGCGCCGAGCCGACGATGATGACGATGTCGTCGGAAAAGCCGCTGAACGCTTCCTTGGGCTTGACGATGCCGAGCGCGAGGGCGGCCAGCAGCGCGATGATCGCCGTCACATCGTAGCGAAATCGTCCCCAGATGAAGAGCGCCATCATCCCCGCGAGCGTGGCGATCGATAGCATCTGGGGGAGTGTCATGCGGCCTCATGCGTTGGTGGAATGAGAGGAGAACTCGCGGGGGAACCAGAGTGTCCGTTGCGCGACACATGTTGGAGAAGGATATAGGCGTATGGACAGGGTGCGACGACGGGCCCCATCGACGCCACCGATTTCCGGCACATCCCGGGCCTGTCACTCGACGTCTGGTCGAACCCCGCTCAATAATCCTTCGATACACGAAGGTTCGCGCTCTGCCGGCCGAGCGTGGAGATGCTCGACAGGATCGACAGCCAGCGGGTCACCTGGAATTCGACCTGGGTGGCCGAATAGCCCGCACCGTCGGTGATGATCTCGGCGAATAGCCGCCGGGTGACATATTTCCCCGCAGCCACCGAAGTGCCGGCACCGGTCTGGGGATCGGCGGGCAGGATGCGCAGCCGGTCCAGCCCCGCCGCGCGGCGCACCGCGTTGATCGGGTTGAGCCCGCCCTTGCCGTCGCGCAACGCAGCCACCGCCGCGGCAAGCTGAAGCGCCTCCGGCGCCGACAAATTGGTGATCGAGGTGCCGAACAGCAGGCGCGACAGCAATTCGTCTTCCGGCATCGCGGGCGTGCTGGTGAAGCTGATGTCCGGCTTCTGCGCGAAACCAGTGACCCGGATCGTCGCGCTGAGCCCGGTCGAGTCAGCGTTGGCGGCGATATCCAGCGAAGGATTGGCCGGCACTTCGCCGGCAAACCGGATCCGCCCGCGTTCGAGCTCGAACTGGCGGCCGGCAAATTCATAATCGCCGCGGATAAGGTCGGCCTGGCCGGTGATCGCCGGATTGTCGGGCGCACCACCGATCTGCAGGTTGGCCGACCATTCGCTGGTGAGACCCAGCCCACTGACCATCAGCTGATCGGGCGCCCGCGCCTTGATCGCGAGCCGCCAGGGCTTGCGCGGTATCTCGTCTTCCTCGACTCCGCCGGGCAGGTTGATCTCGCGGATGTTGAGTTGCGGCACCGCGCTTACCGCGCTTGCCTGGCCGAGCCGGTAGCGGCTCTTGTTGAGCAGCAGGTCGCCGCCGATCACACCACCCTGCCCGTCCGACTTGATGGTCAGCGGCCCGGTGACGGTCGCACCGATATCGTCGCGGTTGATCATCACCGCATTCTGGGCCTGGACCGCGAGATCGATGCCGAAGCCATTGGCCGCCGCCAGATCGAAGGTGCCGGTGCCGGTGACGCGCCCGCCCTTGCCGGCATCCGCCGCGAACCTGTCGATCACCAGCCGCGATCCGCCGAAGCGTCCGGTGGCCTGGACATTGGTGAGCAGCGTGCCGGTCACGCCGCTTTCGATCCGCGCATTCTTCGCCTCGACCACGCCGCGGATCTGCGGATCGTTGAGCTTGCCGCCGAGATCGGCGCCGATGGCGACCGGGCCGGTGAGGTCGAACAGCTCCATGCCGGTCAGCCGCCACAGCGTATCGGCCGGCCCGTCATAGCGAAGCTGCGCAAACAGCCCGGCATTGGCGACCTGGCTCGGGAGATCGCCCGATCCCGACAGGGTGAGTTGCGCCTGGGCCCGGCCCACCGTCTTGCCGCCACTCCTGGCCACCGCGCGTGCCGCCGCCTTGCCGGGCTGCAGGATACCGGCGATGCCGACATCGACCGGCTGCGACGACAGGATCAGCCCCGACCGGGTCAACCCGCGCACCGTCATGTCGATCCGCCCGGTCGGTGCCGATCCCCCGCCCTGCGCGAAGGACAGCTTGCCCGAGGCGGTGCCGCCAAGGCCGAGGCCGGGATAGCCGATATCGAGGATCGACAAGGGCATGCGCGACAGGGTCGCGTCGACCGCGCTGGACGCGGCGGTAAAGCGCCCGGCGACCTGCGCATCGCCCCCGGCAAAACTCAACTTGGTCGGCGCGAGGCGCCAGCCGTCACCATCACGGGTGAAGACCGCCGGCGTGACGAGCTGGATCGGCCGGCGGTCGAGCGTGCCCTGCGCCGATACGGCAAAGCTGTCGGGCGTCACTTCGGTGACCGTCTGGATGTCGAAGGCCCGGCCGCGCGACCCGGCGATCGAGGCGCGGATCTGGCCCCGCCCGCCGCGCAGCGAGACATTGGCGGCGAACCGCCCGAGCGAGAGCGTGCCGCGCCTGAGCCCGGCCCCTGTCGCCGTCGCCTCGATCGATGTCCCCGCCGGATCGAGCAGCATGACCGCATCGATCCGCCCGCGCCGCAGGGTGATGTTGTCGGCCAGCTTCGCCGCAGTCAGCGCGATATGCGCCTCGATCCGCTGAATCGTGCCGACCGGCCTGAACAACAATTCGCCTGAGAATCCGCCGCCCGCCATCGCCAGCCGCCCGTCGAAACCGCCATCGACGATCGCCAGGGTCCCGTTCGCGGTGGTGCCGCTGACATGCAGCTCGTCGATCTGTATCGAGCCACCACCGCCCGACGGCAACAGGATCTGGCCCTTGCCGTCGAAAGGCCCCAGCCGCGAACCGCCCCGCGCGGTGAAGGCGAAGCCCTGCGCCGTCGGGTCGAGATGCGCCACGACATCGCTCAGCCCCATCGCCTCGTTGGGACGTTCGAACACCAGGTCGAGCGTCGGCCGTTCGATCCTGCCGTCGAGCTTGAGGGTCAGCGGCCCATAGGTCGCCTGCGTGCCGCGCCCCTCGAAATGGAAGGTCCCGTCGCGCCGCCGGAAACCATTGCCCGCCAGCCGAAGCGACGGCGATGTCAGGACGAGGTTGTTGAGATGGAGAATGCCGTCGGGCGTGCGTTCCAGACCGGTGGTGATCTTGGGCAGGCCACTGGTGAGCGAGCGGAAAAAGGCATTGTCGAGCCGCACCATCTGCGCCGAGCCGGTGCCGACGACGCGCGTGCCATGGCCGCCCGGGCCCGGCACGACGCGCAGGGTGGATTTGACGTCGACGATGCCGAGGCCGGGGATCAGGTACCTCCCCAGGGCGCCGTTGATGCCCACCTCGAACTTGCCGGTCGCGAGGTCGAGGATCAGGTTGATCCGCCCGGTCAGCTTGTCCGACTTCAGCCGGAGATCGTCGCCGGTGACGAACTTGCTGGTGATGCGCAGCACGCCGTCCAGGCTGAGATTGCGCAAGATGCCGCCCGCCACGTCGCCGACGCCGGTCACCCGCTTCGCGGTGAAGCGGACTGGCAGTTTGATCGGCTGTTTCGAAAAATTGCCGGCGCCACCGGCGCGCGCGACGTCAAAACCGGTCTGGTCGAAGGCGAAGCGATCGGCGGTCAGGCGATAGTCGAAATGGGCGGTGGCGAAGACGCCGTCGAGGATCGCACGCAGCTCTATCCCGCGACCGCTCATATTGGGGAACAACGCCTTTGGCTGGAGCAGCCGGGCATGGAGGCGCAGGTTGCGATACGCGCCCTGCCCCAGGTCGATCACGCCCACCGCATCGACCGCCAGCGCGGCCGAGCGCAGATTGAGCGTCCCGTCGAGCCGCCGGTCGGCCAGGGTCGCCGCGCCGGTGACGGTGACGCGCGGCGTCGTCAGCCGCTGCAGCTTGCCCTTGGAAAGCGGCGCCGGGTTGAGCGTGCCGCTCAGCGCATAGGTGCCCGAACGATTGTTCAGCGCGAGATCGATCAGGCGGACATCGCCGATATCGGCCCGTGCCATGCCCTTCCAAATAGCCCAGGTACCGTCACCCGATATGTCGAGCGCGACCGGGCGCGCGAAGCCGGCGAGCTTCGCCAGCACGCCGTTCGAGGCGCCGCGGGCATGGATGTCGGCGTCGAACTTGTTGCGATCGGGCTCGGCGTCGATTTTCAGGGTCAAGGTATCGCTGCCGGCGACCATCGCATCGAGATCGACGAGCGCCCGGCCGGCATGGATCTCGGCCCGCCCCGCCAGCCGTCCGGTCCGCGCCACGCCGGTGATCTTCGGCGACACCGCGAGCCGATCGACGCGAAGCTCGCCGATCCGGATGTCGAAGTCGGGCAGCAGCGGCCCGGCCTTGCCGGTACGGATCGTCTGGGGGAGCTTGGCGAGCGTCGCGCGCGGGATGACGAGGCTGCGGATGTGCAGCCGGTTGTCGAGCCAGGCAAAGGGCACCCAACTCAGTTCCGCACGTGGTGCGGTGAAGATCAGGCCCTTGGGATCGGAGATGCGGACGTCGATCAGGCGCGCCCTGGAGAAGAGCGACCCCTCGATCCGTCCGACGCTGTAGCGCAGGCCGTTGGACGGGCGAAGCGCGGCGATGCGATCCGCCACCCAGCGATGGCCGATGCTCGTGTCGAGCACCGCCAGCCCGACCAGCAACAAGGCGACGATGCCCAGCAACACGCCGACCGGCCACCGCCACCAACGGCGGCGGGGCTTCGTGAAAGCGGCGGCAGGTGCCGCCTCGGCCTCCTGGGGGGGCGCAGCGTCGTCGGTCAAAATGCCTGCCCCAGCGAGACATAGACGGCCACGCGCGAATCCCCGGGCTGGCGGTTGATCGGCGTGCCGACATCGATGCGGATCGGCCCGAAGCTCGAATAATAGCGCACGCCGATGCCGGTGCCGAAGCGGAACTGGGTGAATTTGGGCAGCGGCGTCGTGTAGATATTGCCGCCGTCGAGGAACGGCACCACGCCGAAATTGCCGAACGCCTTCACCCGCGCCTCGACCGAGAATTCGGTCAGGCTCCGCCCGCCGATCGGGTCGTTGTTCGGATCGCGCGGCCCGATGCTCTGATAGCCATAGCCGCGCACCGAGGCGCCGCCGCCGGCATAGAAACGCCGCGATGGCGCGATCGCGTCACGCGGCGCGCCGGCGATCGTGCCGAGCCGCACGCGTCCGGCCATCACGATCCGGTCGCTGACCGACTGATAGGCGCTGGCGTCGAGCTGAAGCCGGGCGTAGCCGAACACCTTGCCTTCGAGCGAGACTTCCGGCGACAGGCGCCCGCCCAGGCGGAAACCCTTGGTCGGATTGAGCAGATCGTCCGACCCGTCATAGGTAAGGTTGGTCGGCAGGGCGCCGATGAAGAAGGTCCGCCGCCGCGGCGCACCGGTAGAGACGATCACGTCGCGCTCGTCCGACGCGGCCAGTTCGGCACCGAGCGACCAGGTCCATTTCTTCTGGAAAAAGATGTTGGTCTGGCGTTCCAGGCTACCCGAGACCGAGAAGGTCCGGGCCTGATAGGCATCGCGCGTCAGGTTGGAGGCGACGACCTGCCCGGTCAGCACCCGGTCGCGCCCCTGGAAATTGTTGCGGCGGAACACGACGCTGGCGAGCTGTTCCTTGGTGCCGAGCACCCCACGCAGGGTCAGCGCGCCTTCGGGCGGGAACAGGTTGCGGTGAGTCCAGCTCACCTCGGCCCGCGCGCCTTCGCCCGTGCCGTAACCGATCTCGCCCGCGATGGTGCGTGGCGGCGCGGGCGCGAGCACGACATTGATGTCGACCACATTGGGGTCAGCGCTCTGCACCGGCTTGATCTCGACGGTCGACACCAGGCTGGTCTGGATCAAGGCGCGGCGCAGATCGTCGAGCGATGCGGCATTATAGGGCTCGCCCGGCCTGAAGCGCGCGATCTCCAGAATGTGCTCCGCATCGAACACCTTGTTGTCGGCCGCTATGGTCACCGTGCCGAATTTTTTCTCGCCGCCTGGCTGGACCGTCATCGCGAGCGTCGCGGTGTGAGTAGCATGGTCGACGACGATCTCGGGCTCGCCCACCTCGGCAAAGGGGAAGCCCTGTTCGCCGATCGCGGTGCGCAGCTGCGCCTCGCTTGCCGCGACCTTGTCGGCATTGACCACATCGTCGGGCTTCAGCCCGAACGCCTCGCGCAACCCCGGTTCCTTGTCGCCAGCCGCGCCGACCCCGGCGAGGGTGACTCCCTGGAATTTGTAGACCACGCCCGGTTCGGCATCGAGCACCACCACCGGCCGGCCGGCGGTCCGCTCGACCCGGGTCGAGACCCGCGCGTCATAATAGCCCTCGGCGCGGAGCAATTCGACCAGCAGCGTCGAATCCTCCCGCGCGCGGCGATCCAGCTGTGCCGCGTTGGCCGGTTCGCCGTCATGCGCGTCCAGGGTGGAAAGGCCGATGAAGCGCTGGTGCAGCAAATTGCTGGTGACCGAATCGATGCCGTCGATGCGGTAGCTGTAGCGCGACTCCCCGCTCATCTCGGTCTGCGCGGCGGGGTCGACCGGCTCGGGCGGGGCTGCGTCGAGATCGGGCCAGTCGACGCCGAGGCCCGGCATCGCGGCAAGCGGCGATTGCGGATCGAGCCCGGAAGACCGGGGTGCGGGGTCGGACGAAGGAGGCGACGAAGGGAGCGATGAGGGCGGCGGTAGCGCGGTCGTCGCCCCTCTGTCCTGCGCAAGGGCACAGGAAGCGGTACAGACAAAGAAACCCGCGGCGACGCACAGCAGTGCGCCTTGCCGACCGACCGTAAGCAACATTGCACAGTCCTAGCGGGCTATTTCCGCCAGTGACAGTGGCTAGGCGCGCCGCGTCAATGAACCGTGCCGATGGCGCTTTCAGCCGAGAGGAGAAGGATCAGCCGCTCGATCTGCCGCCAGCGGCAGAAATGGAGATAATTGCCGACGTCGCGGCTCTCATCGGCACGCGCCGCCGCTTCGAGTCCGGCATCGTCGCCGAACAGCGCCATCAAGGTGGTGGCATCGACGACTTCGCCACGATCGGCGAGATATGGCATGAGTGACATCGAGACTCCCTGGAACGACCCGCGCCAGGACCTTCAAGCCGCATGCCACTTCGGGGAAATCGCCCATGGTGGCGGGTCCTGTTGGTAAACGGCGGTTCCGGGACCGCCCCACCTATCCCATGGCGGGACGCTGGCGTCCTGCGGCGGGACATGGCAGAGGCGGGACATGGCCAGCAAACCACCCACCCGCACCCCGCTCGCCGGCGGCGCCCTGATCGCCTTTGGTGCCATCGGCGGCGCCGTGATCGGTCAATTGATGTACGAGGCGATCCCGGGATTGCTGATCGGCACCGGGATAGGTGTCGCGGTGTCGATCGCGATGTGGCGATTCAACCTGCGGGCATAGGCCCAACCGCATCGTCGATCAGCGCAGTGCCCGCGACAGCCATACGACGCGACCGAGCACCTCGATCTCCCCGGGTTCGCGCAAGGGTATGGGCGGGAAGTCGGCATTGTCGCTGGTGACGGCGATCCGCTCGCCCGCCTTCGCCACGCGTTTCACCATCAGCACGCCGTCCATCCGGATGACGAAGATGCCGCCCCGCGACACGATCCGCCTGTCGCTCTCGTCGATCAGCATGCTGTCGCCGTCTTCGATGGTCGGCGACATGGAATCGCCCTGCGCGCGCAATACCGCGCTTTCGTCAGCCCGCACGCTGAGCGAGGCAAGCACGCGCGGGTCGAACATCTCGCTGCCGAGCAACCGATCATCCTCCGCCAGCCCCCCCGGCCCGGCCGAGGCAGCGATATCCAGCCGGCGAACCTGGGCGACCGCAGGCGCCACCGGTGCCTCGGGTCCGCCCAGCAAAACCTCGCTCACCCGGAAATAGCCGGCGAGCAGCTTTCGGTCGCGCTCCGGCAGCAGGCGCGGCGTGCCGCGCTTCACATATTGCTGAAGATACGCGGCGTTACGGCCGAGCATGCGGGAGAGCGCCGCATAGCTCTCCCCACTCGCCTCGACGAGGCGATCCAGGGCCATGCGAGGATCGGTCGCCTCCATTCCTGTTCCAATAGCATAGGAAAATTCCTAGACAAGTTGGAAATTTCGGAACAGACCATGAACACAATGAAGGGACTCGGGAAGGGTTGCAATGTCGGTGCTGGGAAAGATCGAACGTTATCTACGGAAGACGGAGATGCCGCCGACGCGGTTCGGCCGCCTCGCGGTCAACGATCCGCGACTCGTCGGTGACATGCGCAAGGGCCGTGAACCAGGCCAACGCGTAGTCGCGCGGATCGAGGCGTTCCTGGCGCAGGGGAACGAACGATGAGCCGGGGCCCCGATGCCGACACCCTGCTCCTGCGCAGACTCGAGGCCGATTCGCTACGGGCGGGCTGCCCGGCGCGCGTGATCGATTCGACCTGGACACGGTGGGCCAGCGCGACCTTTGCCGGTGCCCGGCACGAACTGAGCCTGGAGGCGCGCGAATCGGCGGCGCTCGACGCGTGGCTCAATGGATTGCCAGAGGCCGACCTACCGCTGCGGCGCCATCTGGTCGCCGATATCGTGGTTACCGGCGTTTCCCGCGCCAGTGGCGTGGCGACGATCGCGATCGAGGCGCTGACCGTCGAGGAATGGACTTAAGCGCGTGCGGCGAGGCGGCGCAGCGTGACCAGTGCCTCGTGCAGCGAATCCTCATTCTGCGGCAAGGGCGGCGGCAGCGCGACGGTCTCGCGACGGCCGACACCGCGCTCCAGCCGGTCGAGCAGCGCATGGATGCTGGCCGACGGATCCATCTCAACCCGCGCCGAGGCACGCGGCCGCGACGGAGCAAAGGACCGGTGCTGGGCAGTGGCCGTCTCGGCGCGGAACGGGCTTTTGGTGCGGAAGAACTGTGCCGGATCGCTGGCCGGGGTCGGCGCGAAGCCGGGCATCGGCTGGGGTACGACGATCGGCACCGGAACATAAACCGGTGTCGGCGCCGGCTGCGACGCCCGTGCCTCGGTCGGCGCGAATGCGGGCGTCGGCTCGGGCGGTGCGATCGGGGCCGGCGCATAGACCGGCTCCACCGCGTGGATCGTTTCGACGACAGGGTCAGGCAATGGCGGCTCGGGCTCGGGTGCCGGCTTCGGAGCGACGAGTTTGATCGGCGCGCGGATCTGAATCGCGGGCGGCGCAGGCGCCATTTCCCGTTCGAGTTCGGGCTCGGGCTCGATGATCTCTGCCGGCGTAGTCCGGCGGATCAGCGGCGTCAGTTCGAACGTCTCGAAACGCTCACCGGGGTCGAACACCTGCTGGCGCGGCGTGTGCAGCGGCGGCGCCTGCGGGGCCCATTCGGCCGGCTCTTCGGGAATGGCGTCGGGATCATAGGCGGCGAGCGGCATGTCGAGATCGACGGGAAGTGCACGCTCGGTAACCGGCTCCTCGGCGGGCAGGTCCTCGAATTCCGCATCGATGATCGATTCTTCAGCCCTGGCGTGAACCGGGCGATGCGCCCGTACTTCCAGGAAAGGCGTGCCGAGCTCGCGATTGGCCGAGAGCGGCCGGCGCGCGGGCGCATCGGGATGGGCATCGGCGCGGCGCAGCACGGGTGCAGCTTCCTCACCCGAGGCCATATTGGATTTCTGCACGACGATGGCGCGGTCGCCCATCAGCAGGAACAGGCCGAACCACGCGATCAGCGCAGCGCCGCCGCCGGCCGCCAGAATCAGTACCGCGCGGGCAGTGACGCCAAGCGGCGGTTCCGCAGCCGCGACGACCGCGGCGATGCCGCTATCGATAACGAGATCTTCGAGCAGCCCGGTGGGGATCAGCGCGAAGGCGAGCGCGATGACTCCGCCGATCACTGCCGCGACGAGCGGCGCGACGGGGAGGTTCAGGCGTTGACGGCGGGGGGAGTCGACCATGCGTTACCGGATGCCATGGTTTCGGTAAGTTTTTGGTAAACGGGAGCGTAACGCCCGACATTCACCGACCAATTTCTCTCCGTTTCGACAAAGGCTTGTCCCCGTTCCCGCCGCGCATCCCATACGCTGCGATCGGCGAGCAGGCCGGCGAGGCTCTTCGCCATCGCAGCGGGGTCGCCGGGTGGGAAAAGCGTGCCGGTCTCGCCGTCGCGGATCAGCTCGCGGTGCCCGCCGACATCGGAAGCGGCGACGAGGCGGCGCTGCGCCATCGCCTCCAGCGGTTTCAGCGGGGTGACAAGATCGGTCAGCCGCATGCGCTTGCGCGGATAAGCGAGGATGTCGGTCAGGCTGTAATAACGATCGACCTCGGCATGCGGCACGCGGCCGATAAAACGGATATGGCCCGACACGATGGATGCCGCCGCCTGCGCCCGCAGCGCCTCCTCCATCGGCCCGCCGCCGACCAGCAGCAGATGCGCCTTTGGCCGCGCCGCGACCAGCATCGGCATCGCCGCAATAAGATCGTCGAGCCCCTCATAATCGTAGAAGCTGCCGATGAAGCCGATCACCTCGGCATCCTGGAGGCCGAGCGACTCGGCGAGGGCCCGGTCATAAGGCAAGGGCGCGCCGAACATCTCCAGGTCGACGCCGTTGGGCGACACGAAGATCTTCGACTGGTCGATACCGCGCGCCACCAGATCGCGGCGCAGGCCCTCGCAGATCACCGCGACCGCATCGGCCTTGCGCACCGCCCATGTTTCGAGCGCGCGGGTGGCGCGGTAGCGCGGCGATCCCTCGCGCCCGGTGCCGTTGCCGACCGCTGCATCCTCCCAGAAGGCGCGGATCTCATAGACGAATGGCAACTTGCGTTTCTTCGCGACGCGCAGGCCGGCAACGGCGTCGAGCACGGGCGAATGCGCATGGAGGATGTCGGGCCGGAATTCCTCGACCACCGCGTCGATCCGCTTCGCAAAGGCGCCGATCTCGCGCAGTTCCCCAAACGGGCTCGGCCATTGCCCAGGCGCCGTGGTGCGGTGGAAATCGATGCCGTCGACCGTCTCCGCCGCCACCGCGCTCTTGCCATGACGCGGGCCGGTGACGGCCGCAACCTCCCAGCCGCGCCGCATCTGGCTCTTCAGGATGGCACGCGTGCGGAAGGTGTACCCGCTTTGCAGGGGCAGGCCATGATCGAGGATGTGGAGAATGCGCATGGCGTTTCCTTGCCACGCCACTGCTTAACGGAGCCTCAACCCGGGGCGGTTATCCCACCCCTTCAACGTTGGCTGGATAAGGACGAAGGGCATGATCGACAATTTCGCGCTTGCCGTCAGCCATGGCCTGATGCTGCTCGCCGCCTGGTTCCTGCTGCGCCGCCCCGATCTCGACAAGGAGCCCGGTCCGCAGGACTCACCTCCGGCACCCAAGGCCGGAGACCGCCCGGGTGCGTGATCTCGTCTTCGTCGCTTTTCTCGGGGTGTTCTTCGCCGGTGGTTTCCGCCGGCCGTTCCTGTTCGTGCTGGTCTATGTCTATATCGACATCGTCTCGCCGCAGCGACTGACCTATGTGCTGCTCAACTCGGTGCCGATCTCCCTGCTTGCCGTGGCGATGTGTGTGCTGTCCTGGGCAGTGATCGACAACAAGAAGGACAGCCGGGTCGCACCGCGCCAGCTCCTGATCCTCGCGCTGCTGCTCTATTGCGGGATCACCACGCGCACCGCCGATTTCCCGCTGGAGGCGCTCGATAAATGGGACTGGGTGTGGAAGGCGCTGGCCTTCGCCGCCTTCCTGCCGCTGACCCTGCGCACCAAGTTGCGCATCGAATCGCTACTGCTGTTCATGATCCTGTCGGCCAGCTCGATCATCATCGTCGGCGGCATCAAGACGCTCGCCTCTGGCGGCGGCGGATATGGTTCGCTCAACCTGATGGTCTCGAACAATTCAGGGCTCTACGAAGGCAGCACCATCTCCACCGTGGCAATCGCGATCATCCCGCTGATCCTGTGGTTCGCGAAGCACGGCACGATCTTCCCGCCTGACTGGAAGGTGAAAGGCTTCTGCGCCGCGCTGGTCTTTTCGTGCCTGCTCATCCCGATCGGCACCTCGACCCGCACCGGCCTGCTCTGCATTGGCCTGGTCGCGGTGCTGATGCTGCGCGATACGAAGCGCAAGGTGCTGTATCTCGGCATTCTCGGCGTGATCGGGCTTGCCGCCGTGCCGTTCCTGCCGTCGACCTTCACCGACCGCATGAGCACGATCAAGACCTACAAGGCAGACGAATCCGCCTCGACCCGGCTCGCGGTGTGGAAATGGACCTGGGACTACGCGAAGGAGCATCCGTTCGGCGGCGGTTTCGAAATGTATCGCCAGAACCAGATCCGCTACGACACCGAGAAGGTCGAGGGCGATGCGTCGAACAGCACGGTCGACAAGAAACTGACGGTCGACAAGGCCCGCGCCTTCCACAGCGCCTATTTCGAGATGCTGGGCGAGCAGGGCTATCCCGGCCTTGCCATCTGGCTGATGATCAACCTGATCGGCATCGTCCGCATGGAGGTGATCCGCCAGCGCTATCGCAAGGCGCCGCCCGACCAGGCCTGGGTCACCCCGCTCGCCGGGGCGCTTCAATCCGCGCATATCGTCTATCTGCTCGGCGCGGCGTTCATCGCCATCGCGTTCCAGCCCTTCGTCTATATGCTGATCGGCGCGCAGATCGGGCTCGACACCTATCTGGCGCGCAAGCGCAGCGAGCTGGCGTGGCGGCCGATGAAGAAGGTGCGGCCGGTGCCGCTCGAACCCGCCACGTCATGAGCGCGACCGGCCCGGCGGAATTGCGCGCCCTGACCAGCGTGCGCGGCATCGCGGCGTGGTTCGTCGTGCTCTATCATATCCGCCTGTCGATCGCGGGCTTCTCGCCCGATTGGGTTGCGGTCTTCGCCAAAGGCTATCTCGCGGTCGATTTCTTCTTCCTGCTCTCCGGCTTCGTCATCTGGCTGACCTGGGGGGAACGCCTGCGCAAAGGCGGTTGGCGCGCGGTGCCGCAATTCCTGCAGAAGCGCATCGCGCGAATCTGGCCGCTGCATCTGTTCATGCTCGGCTGCGCGGTCGGGCTCGCCCTGCTGCTGGCCGCGACCGGGCGGGCCAACCCGGTCGATTATCCGTTTGGCGAGCTGCCGCTGCACATCCTGCTGCTGCAGAATTGGGGCTTCACGAGCCAGCTCGCCTGGAACGACCCGAGCTGGTCGATCAGCGCCGAGCTTGGCGCCTATCTGCTCTTCCCGCTGCTGGCGCTGGCGATCGACTGGCGGCGCGTGCCTAGCTGGGGTGTGCTGGCCGCGATCACAGCCCTGCTGATCCTGCTCCACGCGGTGATGGCCGATGGCGGCACCGCCAATCTCGGTCATGACATTGCGCGTTTCGGCCTAAGGCGCTGCGTGCTCGAGTTCGCCTCGGGCACTGCCGTCGCTGCGCTCTGGGTGCGGTGGCGCGATGCGCCGTCGCTGCCTGTCTGGGCATCCGTCGGTGTTGCGACGCTGATGCTGAGCGGCTGGGCCGTCGGCGCGCTCTCCGAAACGCTGGCGGTGCCGGCCGCCTTCGCTGCGATCCTGCTGGTGCTCGCCCTCACCTCGGGCAAGCGCGGCAATATGCTGGAAGTCGGGGTGCTGCATTATCTAGGCGAGATCAGCTACGCGACCTATCTCGGCCATTTCCTGCTGTTCGTGGTGTTCAAACTGGCGTTCGTCAGCGATGCAAACGCCATCCCGCCGCTGCTGGTGGCGCTGTATCTGGTGCTAGTGCTCGCGAGTTCGGTGGGGCTTTATCATCTGGTCGAGCGACCCGCGCAGAAATGGGTGAACGCCCTGCGCCTCCCCGGCACAGGGAGGGGGGCTTCCGCAAGCGTTGCGCTTGGGAGAGCCCCTCCACCACCCGCCTGAAGAGGGCGGGCGGTCCCCCTCCCCGTTCCGGGGAGGAGCGATCAGGCCTCCACCATTTCTTCTTCCAGCGCGGCGGTCAGCGCCCGGTTGAACGCGGGAATATCGTCCGGCTTGCGGCTGGTGATGAACTGCCCGTCGCGCACCACCTCCTCATCGACCACCGTCGCGCCGGCATTGGCGAGGTCGGTGCGCACCGATGGCCAACTCGTCATGCGAACCCCGTCGACCACGTCCGCCTCGATCAGCAGCCAGGGCGCATGGCAGATCGCCGCGATCAGCTTGCCGTCATCGGCGAATTCCTCGACGATCTCGACCGCGCGGTCGTCCATGCGCAGCCGGTCCGGATTGGCGACGCCGCCGGGCAGCAGCAGCGCGGTATAATCTTCGGTATCGACCGCATTCAGCACGAGATCGGGCGTGATCGTGTCGCCCTTTTCGTCATGCCTCATCCCCTGGATCGGATCGGTACCGAGCGAGGCCAGGGTCACCTGCGCGCCGGCATCGAGCAACGCCTGGCGCGGTTCGAACAATTCGGACTGCTCGAACCCGTCGGTGGCGAGGATCAGGACGTGCACTTGCGAAAGATCGGCCATGTCGGAACTCCTTTGGTCGGGCTCCCTCAACCCCTGCCCCGCGCGCCCGTTCCGGAACGAAGCGATGGCCTGCGCATTTCTAAAGGCCTGGCGAGGAGCCCCAATGCCGATGAAGATCACCTATTGCGACGACAGCGAACCCGGCATCACCCGGAAGAAGGTGCGGCATGGCTGGGGATACTGGGATGCCGCGGGCAAACGCATCACCGACCGCGACGAGATCGACCGGCTGAACGCGGTCGGCCTGCCCCCCGCCTATCGCGATGCCTGGTATTGCCCGAAACCCAATGGCCACATCCAGGCGGTCGGCTGGGACGAGAAGGGCCGCAAGCAATATCGCTATCACCCCGAATTCCGCGAGGCGCAGGAATCGGCGAAGTACGAGCTTTGCGCCCCGTTCGGCCGCGCGCTGCCGAAGCTGCGCGCCCGGGTCGAGGCCGACCTGAAACGCCGGGGCCTCGACAAGGAGACGGCGGTCGCCGCCATCGTGCGTCTGCTCGATCTAGGCCATGTCCGCATCGGCAACGAAGGCTATGTGAAGGCGAACAAGAGTTTCGGCGCGACGACCCTGCGCAAGCGCCACGCCCTGCTGCGCGGCAAGACGCTGAAGCTGCAATACAAGGCCAAGTCGGGCAAGCTGCGCATCCTGACCATCACCGACGGGTCGCTCAGCCGCTTCGTCAAGAAATGCCAGGACCTGCCGGGCCAGCATCTGTTCCGCTGGATCGACCGCGCCGGCGAGGCGCATCCGGTCACCTCGTCGGACGTCAACGCCTATATCCGGGAGGCGATGGGCGAGGACTATTCGGCCAAGCATTTCCGCACCTGGGGAGCGAGCGTGCTTGCGTTCGAGACGCTTGCGCATGCGGGCCACGACATCAGCCTGAAGACGATGCTCGAACCTGTCACCGAGGCGCTCGGCAATACGCCCGCCATCGCACGTAAATCCTATGTCCACCCCGCGCTGATCGCCGCGGTGAAGGACGGACAGGCGGCGTTGCGCGGAACACCCCTGCCCCGCTCGACCCAATATCTGTCGCGCGCCGAGCGCGGGCTGATCAATTTCCTTGAAAACCCTGGTGCTGCGGCGCCCGCCAAGGCAGCATGATTTCATGAGCGTAACGAACAACAGCCAGGCAGCCAAGGCGCCTGCCCTTTCCGCGTCGAACGTGCAGGATCAGGCCGAGAGCCTGTTCAGCGCCACCTCCACCTGGCTCCAGACCCATTGGCTCCAGATCCTTATCGCCGTCGCCGCCGCGACCGTGATCGTCGTCGGACTGCATTTCCTGCGGCGGCTCGGCCACAAGCTGTGCAACCTGAAGCCTGGTGCCGCCGGCTGGGGCACGGTGTTCGGCCGCGCCGTGGTCAAGACCGGCAATTTCTTCATCATCATGGTCGCGGCCAAGCTGGTCGCCGGCTACGCCAACGCGCCCGCCCAGGTGGCAACCACCATCTCCTTCCTGTTTACCGTCTCCGCAGTGTTCCAGGCAGCGATCTGGGCGCGCGAGATCATCCTTGGGGCGATCGAGCACCGCACCGGCTCGCAAAGCTATTCGGGCGAGGCGATAGGCAGCGCGATGGGCATCATCCGGCTGCTCGTCACCTTCGCCCTGTTCGCCATCGCGCTGATCGTCGTGCTCGACAATCTCGGGGTGAACGTGACCGGCCTCGTCGCCGGCCTCGGCGTCGGCGGCATCGCCATCGGCCTTGCCGCGCAGGGCATCTTCGCCGACCTGTTCGCCGCGCTGGCGATCATCTTCGACCGGCCGTTCCGGCGCGGCGACGCCATCTCCTACGACAACAGCTCGGGCACGGTGGAGGCGATCGGCCTCAAATCGACCCGCGTCCGCGCCGCTACAGGCGAGGAGCGGATCATCGCCAACCGCAACCTGCTCGACAAGGAAATCCTCAACACCAGCCAGCGCGAATATCGTCGCGGCCAGTTCAAGCTCGGTCTGGTGCAATGGACCCCGGTCGAGAAGATGGAGAAACTGCCCGATATCCTGAAAGAGGTGATCGATGGCTGTGGCCGCAAGTTCGTCCGCGCGGGTTTCATCGGCTTCGGCGACTCGAGTTATGATTTCGACGTCGAGTTCGATTCCCCGTCATCGAGTTTCGAGGATTTCTTCAGCGCCCGTCATGCTGTCGGCCTTGGCATCATCAAGCGCCTGAATGCCGAGGGCATCGAGCTTGCCTATCCGACCCAGACCGCCTTCACCGCAGCGCCGCGCGGCGGCATGATCACGCCCTATGCGGATGGGCCGGTCTATGGCGAGAATGCGCAGCCCGTGGCCGACGATCCCGGCACCAGCGCCGAACTGAAGCCCTCGACCGATCGCTCTGCCGTCGACCAGGATTCGACGCCGTGATCGGCGATCACGAAGCCATCGTCCGCGCCCAATATGAAGCGTTCCGCGACCGGCGGCGCGAAGACAGCGAGGCGTTGCTCGCCGCCGACTTCACCTTCACCAGCCCCTATGACGACGCGATCTCCCGCGACGCTTTTTTCGAACGCTGCTGGCCGAACGGCGATCTGTTCGCCGACTTCCAGATCGAGCGCGTCACCGCGGACAGCGACGGCGCCTTCGTGACCTATCTCGCCACCACCCATGGCGGTGACGAGTTCCGCAATACCGAATATCTGACCGTATCGGAGGGCCAGATCCACAGCGTCGACGTATATTTCGGCGCCAGCTATCGCGGCGGGGCTTTCGTCCCAAAGAAGGCCGGGAACTGACCCGAAGAATCGCCCTCCCGCAAGCGGGAGGGGAGAAGAGGCATGGGAAAAGTCACGCCATTTCGGGCACGCGCTGCATGTCGATCGACGCGAGCATCGCGTTCCATTTGCCCACCGTCATCGCGCCGAGATATTCGCCCTGCATCACCGGGGTCATCACCTCGATCATGCGCGTCCCCTCGACCCAGAACTCGATCACGCCAAAGGCGCCGCCGCGCTTGCGGTACTTGGCCGGCCAGCCCTCGCGCTCGGCGACCGCGAACACCTCGGTCGCCCCCATGCGGGTCGCGATGGCGATATGAGTCGCCGACCGGCGGTCGGGCGATCCGATCACGCCATAGCAATCGGCGTCGCCATCGGCCGGGACCAGCTCGGTTCCGCGCGGATACACTTCGATGATGGTGTTACGCTCGTCACCCGCCATCGCGATCCAGCTTCCCTCGATCACCGGCGGGAACGGGGTTGCCTGTCCGTCCCACAGCTCGGCAATCACTTCGGCGACATGGCGCGGATTGTCGGCATCGATCGAAACATGGAAAATCATCTATAAGCTCCAGTGACAGCCGCCAAACGGGGCGCTTCTGGGAGCGTGTTACCGAACGGCCCTGCGCGCGGCCGCAAAAGTGAGACGGAGCCACGCCGGATCGACCAGATTGCGACGAGCCGGCGTGGGAGGGACGATCACTCCTCCCCTTCGATCACATCACGCTCGCGCCGGCCGAACAGGCCGCCGATCCAGCGCCGCATCGTCGCACCAACGACTGCAAGTCCGGCGAGGATCCATTTGCCGAACCCCAGCAGGATCGCGAGTGCCCCGAGTTTCTTCGCCACCACGACGCCCGCACCGGCCGCGACCAATCCGGCCAGGCCATATTCTGCGGTCTTGTCCACCGATGCGTCATAATCCGCGTAGCGCGCGCCGGTGTCGAAAGAGGCTGCCCGGCCGAAATCCGAAGCAGCGCTGCGCACATCGGCCAGATGGTCCATGTCGGACAGCATGTTGAGGCTCAGCACGCCATGGCGACCGAGCAGGCGAACGTCATAGTTGAGCGTGTCGATCTTCGAATCCGAGAATTTCAGGTCGCGCGCCCAGATCAGCGAATGGGAAGCGGCGTCATAGGATGGCTGCTGCGCCCATCCCACCAGGTGAATCGTCGGATAGCCGCCCTTCTGGCGCTCGGTATTCACCTCAGCCTCGCTGCTGCGGATCTGCTCGACGACCTTGTTATAATCCTCGGTCTTGGCATCCTTATCCGGCACATAGCCGGTGTCCTCATAGGTCACGACAGCACCCCACACCTGATCGAAGATCGAGGCCTGTTTCTCGAACACCAGCCCGAGCACGCCATTCCCCGAGTCCGGCGGATTGCCCCAGACCTTGGTGAGCACCGTCTTCGCCTCATCGGCCGGCAGGAAGTAATAACGGTCGCCGAGATGCAACGTCGCATGCGCTTCGGGGATGGCGATATCGCCGGTCCGCTTGTGGAGGCTCTTTTCGAACTGGATCATTTCAGGCGGGATTTTCGGCCCCGACGGGGTCGCGTTGCCGGGAGAAGCCGGTAGCAGTGCCATCGCAAGCGCAAGCGCGCTCGTCGAAATCCTCGCCTTCATTCTGCCAGCCCCCTGATTTCTGCATGCGAATCGCCGCGATGGGAACAGGCCCATAATCCCCGACCCCGTCAAGCCGGACAGCCGCCGGCATGACCGCGACTCGCCGGCACCGATCGCATCCGAAAAACGGCTTTAGAATATCCGGTCCGCCGCGAATCTGCCGTGCCGCCGGCAATTTACGTCCATTGGACGCTACGTCACCGTGCCGGTTAAAGTTTCCGGTCGGCCGAGACTTGCGCCGGCCGGGCCAGCGTGCCTAGAGGATCGCGAAGCCAACAACAGCCGAGGACATCATGCCGACCATCACCGCGCAGGAAATGGCGGGCCGCATCGGCACCGAGACCGTCTCCGACTGGGTCGAGGTGAGCCAGGAGATGATCGACAAGTTCGCCGACGCGACGGGCGACCACCAGTTCATCCATGTGAACCCGCAAATGGCGGCGATGACCCCGTTCGGCGGCACCATCGCACACGGGTTCCTCACCTTGTCGCTGATGCCGCTGCTCGCCTCCAAGGTCCCCGACGCGCCGCAGATCGAGGGCGTGAAGATGGGCATCAATTATGGCGGCAACAAAGTCCGTTTCCTCCAGCCGGTGCGCTCCGGCAAGCGCGTGCGCGGCCGGTTCAAGCTGCTCGAATTCGCCGAGAAGCGCCCCGGCCAGTGGCAGCAGACCAACGAATTCACCGTCGAGATCGAAGGCGAGGAGAAGCCGGCGATGATCGCCGAATGGATCGCCCAGATTTTCGTTTGAGTGCTTCTCCCCCTCCCGCTTGCGGGAGGGGGCCGGGGGGTGGGCACCCGCTCTCCATCGATGTTTCGCCCGCATAGACCGGGCGCCCACCCCCAGCCCCTCCTGCAAGCGGGAGGGGAGTTAGAAAGGACCTCCATGCGTTCCGCCGTTATCGTCTCGACCGCCCGCACACCCATCGGCCGCGCCTATCGCGGTGCGTTCAACAACACGCCCTCGCCCACGCTCGCCAGCCATTCGATCAAGGCCGCCGTCGAGCGCGCCGGGATCGATCCGGCCGAGGTCGACGATGTCGTGTTCGGCTGCGCGCTTCAGCAGGGTCACCAGGCCGGCAACATCGCGCGCACCTCGCTGCTGCGCGCCGGCCTGCCGGTCAGCGTCGCCGGCCAGTCGATCGACCGCCAATGCTCGTCGGGCCTGATGGCGATCGCGACAGCCGCGAAGCAGATCATCACCGACAACATGGAGATCACCATCGGCGGTGGCGTCGAAAGCATCTCGCTGGTGCAGACGCCCAAGATGAACGTCGCGCCCGATCCCGAGCTCGTCGCGATGCACAAGGACATCTACATGCCGATGCTCGGCACCGCCGAGGTCGTGGCCAAGCGCTACGGCATCAGCCGCGACGTGATGGACGAATATGCGCTCCAGTCGCAGCAGCGCACCGCCGCAGCCCAGGCCGCCGGCTATTACGACAAGGAGATCGTGCCGGTCACCGCGACCATGGCGGTGGTCAACAAGGAGACCAAGGAGGTCACCTACAAGGAAGTGACCCTCGCCAAGGATGAGGGCAACCGTGCCGACACCACGCTGGAGGGCCTGAAGGCACTGCAGCCGGTGATGGGTCCGGGCATGACGATCACTGCCGGCAATGCCAGCCAGCTGTCCGACGGCTCCTCATCATCGGTATTGATGGAAGAGAAGCTGGCCGAGAAGCGCGGGCTCCAGCCGCTCGGCCGTTATGTCGGCATCGCGGTGGGCGGCACCGAGCCCGACGAAATGGGCATCGGCCCAGTCGTCGCCATCCCGAAGCTGCTCCAGCGCTTCAATCTCAAGATGGACGATATCGGCCTGTGGGAACTGAACGAAGCGTTCGCGGTGCAGGTGCTCTATTGCCGCGACAAGCTCGGCATTCCCAATGAACTGCTCAACGTCTCGGGCGGCGCGATCTCGATCGGCCATCCGTACGGCATGACCGGCGCCCGTGCGACCGGCCATGCGCTGATCGAGGGCAAGCGCCGCGGCGCGAAATATGTCGTCGTGACGATGTGCATCGGCGGCGGCATGGGCGCGGCCGGCCTGTTCGAGGTCCTCTGACTTGACCGGGGAGGGTGTCGGAAGACATCCTCCACCAGCCGGCGATACCACTGATTTCGGTGGTAAATTAGCGACTAGGTAACGGACTGCCCCTATGGTAGCGCTCACATGATCGACCCTCCGCATAGGAGGGCGTCGGGAGAGTGCGCATGTCCGGTGATGGAATTGGGTTGGTGGCCGATATCGGCCGCCAGTCGGTAAGATTTGCGCTGAGCGGCGGGGACGCCGGCATCGCGCCGCGCGATACGCGCAGCTACAACACTGCCGATCACGCCACCTTCACCAGCGCCCTGCTCGAGTATCTAGCCGAGGTCGGCCAGCGCGACGCGGTATTGCCGAGCGTCCTCGCCGTCGCAGGCGCGGCGCGCGGGGACCTGATCAATCTCACTGGCAGCCGCTGGTACATCTCGCTTTCGGGCGTCGAGGCGGTGCTTCGCTCCCGCCCGCGTGCGCTCAACGAATGCGCGGCCACCGCGCTCGCCCTCACCACGCTCGGCCAGAGCGCGTTTACGCCGGTGGGTACCCAGCCCATCCGCACCGTCCAGCCGGGCGGCAACTATATCGTCATCAGCGTCGGTACCGGGCTTGGCGTCGCGGCGCTCGTGACCGGATCGAACGGCAAGCTCGTGCCCATCGCAAGCGAAGCGGGCCATATGACCTTCTCACCGGGCAGCCCGGAAGAGGAGAAGTTCGCCGCCCATGTCCGGGCGCGCGGCGCCGCTAGCGCCGAGACGCTGCTCAGCGCCAATGGCCTGGTCACCGCCTATGCGGCCCTGGCCGAGGGTGGGAGGACCGTCCGCAGTCCCGAGGAAGTGACGCGGTCGGCAGGACGCGACCCGGTGGCGACCGCGGCCGTGCGTATGGTCGCCGGCTATCTCGGCGCGTTCATCGGCAATCTCGTGCTCACCTTCGGCGCTTGGGAGGGGGTCTATCTGACGGGGCCGATCGCGCGCGCGCTGCTCGTGCAATTGAACGACCCACGTTTCCGCACTCGGCTCGAAGCGAAAGACGCCTTTCGCCGCCAGTTGGGTGACGTGCCGGTCGCGATCGTCAACCAGTCCGGCCTGGAACTGATGGGCGCCGCCGCCGCCCTGCATCACGGCTGACGCGCAAATTCGTCAGCGACAATGGTGGCGGCCATGATGGTCGCCGCGGCGATGGCCATGGTGCCGGTCGCTGGTATTGCCCGGATGACCGCAGCGGCAGCCCGAAACGGTCAAGCCGGCCAGAGCCGGAGCGGCGGCAAGCGCGATCCTGATGCCACGCATTGATCTTCTCCGAGAAGGAGCATGACCAACCAATGGCAGGGATGCCAGTCCCAGCCCGACCGGGCAGGCCTCACCCAAGCGTCATCCAACCGGAGTCAGATGACGGCGCGACGTATCAGGCGTTGGTCTTCATCCACTCTTCAAGCACCGGCGCGATCTGGTTGCGCCATTTGCCGCCGTTGAAGATGCCGTAATGGCCGGCATCGGCCACCAGATACTTCTTCTTGTCCTTGGGCAGCTTCGTGGCGAGCGTCAGCGCCGCCTTGGTCTGACCAAGTCCCGAGATGTCGTCGCGCTTCCCTTCGATCGCCAGGATACCGATATCGGTGATCACCGCCGGATCGACCGGACGGCCGCGATGGGTCATCGTACCCTTGGGCAGCGAATGATCCTGGAACACCACGTCGATCGTCTGGAGATAGAATTCGGCGGTCATGTCGCAGACCGAGCGATATTCCTCGTAGAAGTCCTTGGTCGCATTGGCGCTTTCATCCTCGCCCTGCACCAGATGTTTGAACATCTCGTAATGCGACATCATGTGGTTGCCGAGGTTCATCGTCATGAACCCGCTGAGCTGCAGGAAGCCAGGATAGACCCTGCGCCCGGCGCCCGGATAGGTCGCCGGGATAGTCGCGATGACATTGTTCTCGAACCAGCTGTGGGGCCGCTCGGTCGCCAGCGTGTTGACCGCGGTCGGCGCCTCGCGCGTGTCGATCGGGCCACCCATCATGGTCAGGGTCCTGGGACGCGACGGGTTCTTGTCCGCGCTCATCAGGCAGGCGGCGGCATAGCACGGCACGGACGGCTGACAGACCGCCAGCATGTGAGATCCCGGGCCCACATGCTCCATGAACTCGATGATATAATCGATATAATCGTCGAGATCGAAGCTGCCATCGCTCAGCGGCACCAGCTTCGCGTCGCGCCAGTCGGTGATGTAGACGTCGGCGACCGGCAGCATCCGCTCCACCGTGCCGCGCAGCAGCGTCGCGTAATGGCCCGACATGGGCGCGACGATCAGCAGCTTGGGGCCACCCTCGACACCGTCGCGCTTGAAGCGCTTGAGCTGGCCGAACGGCTTACGCAGAACGACTTCCTCGACCACGCTGACCTGCTTGCCGTCGATAACGGTATGATCCAGCCCGAAGGCCGGCTTGCCGCGCGGCGCCGCGGCATGGGCGAACACCTCGAGTGCAGAGCTGATGATCGATCCGCCGCCGAAATAGGCAAAGGGATTGGCCGGATTCGAGAGCATTCCTGCACCGAAATTGGCCATCGCACTGGCACCCGCCAGCATCGATTTCTGCATTTCATAGGCGTTATAGAGCATCGCATACCCAATATCGGAAAACGGTTACCTTATTGGAGGACATAGGTGTGCAGCGCAGCATAAGCAATCGAAACGGACGTTCTATGCAGGGACATGCCCCAGACCGGGCTGCACGCTCTCCTCTCTCCGCCATTGCGGGAACTCAGGACAAGCCCTAGTCCGCCGTCATGGCTGAGCCCTCCCCTGCGTCGCCCGCCCTTTCCGAAGCGAAACCCGCCGAATCGCGGCGTCAGCTCGGCAATCTCCGTATGGTGTGGCAGCACGCCTCACAGTATCCGCGCCAGATCGCAACCGCACTGATCGCGCTGCTCGTCACCTCCGCGGCAACCATCGCGATTCCGTACGGCTTCAAGAAGGTCATCGATCGCGGGTTCGGCCCCGGCGCGGACGGGTCGGTCACCAACTCCTTCCACTATCTGCTGATGATCGTGGTCGTGCTCGCCTTCGCGACCGCCGTGCGATTCTATTATGTTTCCTGGCTCGGCGAGCGGGTCGTCGCCGATATCCGCGCCGCGGTGCAGCGCCATCTGCTCACCCTCGCCCCGCGCTTCTTCGAGGAGAACCGCCCGTCGGAAATCTCGTCGCGCCTGACGTCGGACACGTCGCTGATCGAGCAGGTCGTCGGCACCACCGTATCGGTCGCGCTCCGCAACAGCTTCACCGGCGTCGGCGGGATGATCTACCTGTTCGCCCTGTCGCCCAAGCTGGCCGGCATGCTGATGCTCGGCATCCCCGTCATCATCCTGCCGATCATGCTGCTCGGCCGCCGCGTGCGCAACTTCTCGCGCACCTCGCAGGACCGGGTCGCCGATGTCGGATCGATCGCGTCGGAAACGCTCGGCGCGATGAAGATCGTCCAGGCATTCGGCCAGGAAGAGCGCGAGGCCGCCCGGTTCGGTGCCGCGGTCGACGCGACCTTCGCCGCCGCCAAGCGCCGCATCGCACTGCGCGCGGTGATGACGGCGATCGTCATCGGCCTGATCTTCGGGTCGATCACCCTGGTGCTGTGGGAAGGCGCGGTCGATGTCGCCGCGGGTCGGATCAGCGGCGGCTCGATCGCAGCGTTCGTGCTGACTGGCGGGCTGGTTGCCGGTGCGTTCGGTGCGCTGACCGAGGTCTATGGCGATCTCCTGCGCGGGGCCGGTGCCGCCGGCCGACTTGCCGAACTGCTCGACGAAGTGCCCGAGATCCGCGCCCCTGCCAACCCGGTGCCGCTGCCCGCCGTGGCGCGCGGCGCGATCGACTTCGACCATGTCACCTTCCGCTATCCGACCCGGCCCGAGGTTTCCGCGCTGGACGATTTCTCCCTGTCGATCGCACCCGGCGAGACGGTCGCGGTGGTCGGCCCCTCGGGCGCCGGCAAGACGACCCTGTTTCAGCTGATCCAGCGCTTCTACGATCCCGATGCCGGCCGCGTGCTGCTCGACGGCGTGGCGCTGCCCGATGCCGACCCGGCCGATATTCGCCGCCATATCGCGATGGTCCCGCAGGAGACGGTGATCTTCGGCGCCTCTGCCCGCGACAATCTTCGCTACGGCAGGTGGACGGCAAGCGACGACGAGCTCTGGGCCGCTGCCGAGATCGCCAATGCCGCCGAATTCCTGCGCAAGCTGCCCCAGGGACTCGACACCTTCATGGGCGAAGGCGGCGCGCGCCTGTCGGGTGGCCAGCGCCAGCGCGTGGCGATCGCCCGCGCCGTGCTGCGCGACGCACCGATCCTGCTGCTCGACGAGGCGACCAGCGCGCTCGACGCCGAAAGCGAAAGGTTGGTGCAGGAGGCGCTCGAACGACTGATGGAGGATCGCACCACCCTCGTCATCGCCCACCGCCTCGCCACCGTCCGCGCCGCCGAGCGGATCATCGTGATGAGCGACGGGCGCATCGTCGAAAGCGGCACGCACGGCTCGCTGATCGGCCAGAACGGCCTCTACGCACGGCTCGCCAGCCTGCAGTTCAGCGAGGCGGCGTAACGTGACTGGAGCCGGTGTCCACACCGTCGCGATCATCGGCGGCGGCATGGCCGGTGCGCTGTTCGGGCTGAAGCTGTCCGCCGCGCGCCCCGATTTCCGCGTCATCGTGATCGAGGCAACCCGGCGTATCGGGCGCGGTCTGGCCTATGGCGCCTGCTCGCCCCAACATCTGCTGAACGTGCCGATCAGCCGTATGGAGATCGGACTTTCCCCCGGTTTCGCCGACTGGCTCAAGGCTAACCCGGACGCACAGGAAGCGCTGGCGACCGGACTCGAGGAAAGCGGCGGCGACCTGCCCGGCGTGTTCGTGCCCCGCGCGCTGTTCGGCGCCTATCTCGAGGAGCGGCTCGAAGAGGCCCTTCTCTCGGGTGGCAGTATCTCCGGCGACGGCCCCGGCCTCTCGCTGATCCGCGGCGAGGCGGTACGCGTGCTCGCCCGCCCCGACCGAGCCGTCCGCCTGAGCGACGGACGCGAGATTCCGACGGATGCCGTGGTGCTGGCGACCGGAAACCTCGCCCCGCGCGCACCGGGCGGGCCCGACCAATGGTTCTACGACACGCCCGGATTCGTACCGGACCCCTGGGCGCCCGACGCGTTCGACGGGCTTTCGCCCGACGATCCGCTGTTGCTGCTCGGCACCGGCCTCACCACGGTCGATATCGTGCTGAAGCTGAGCAGGGCCGGTCATCGCGGCCCGATCCTCGCCACGTCGCGTCGCGGGCTGTTGCCGCAGGTCCATGCCGCCGGCGGCACCTGGCCGGCCTTTCTAGAAGCTGCCCTGCCCGCGTCGCCCCGCCGGCTGATGCGGCTGATCCGCGAACAGGTCGCGACCGCCGAGGCGGACGGCATTCCGTGGCAACGCGTGTTCGACGCCGCCCGCCCCGCCATTCCCGCCGTGTGGAGCAGCTGGTCGACACGCGAGAAACGCCAGTTCCTTCGCCACCTCCGCACCCGCTGGGACGTTCACCGCCATCGCATGGCGCAGCGCATTCATGACGCACTCGATGCCGAGAAAGCCGCCGGCCGGCTCGAGATCCTGCCCGCGCGCCTGCGCAGCTATCGCCTGACCGACAGCGGCGTCGAGGTCACGCTCGTCCCCCGCAGCGGCGGGGAACGCCGCTTCACCGCTGCCCGCGTGGCCAACTGCACCGGCCCGCGCCGCGACGCGGGCGCGATCGCCATCCCCCTGATCGCCGACCTGCGCGATCAGGGCCTCGCCTTGCCCGATGCGCTCGGCCTCGGTTTAGAAACCGAAAATTGCGCGCTGCTCGACGTGGATCGTCGCACCTCGACCTGGCTGTACGCGCTCGGTGCTCTGACCTGCCCGCAATGGTGGGAGATCACCGCCGTGCCGGAGATCGCGGTGCAGATCGACCGGCTGGTCGGACAACTGGCCAATCCGGAAGCTGCGCATCTCAGCGCAGGCGACTTCCTCGACCTTGGGGCGGGTATCTAGGTGTCGAGGGTCAACCGCGGGAATGCGCCAATCGAACAGGTTTCCGGGTCGGTTCCGATAGGCCGGCTGGGCGACAACGGGCTTGATGGAGAATGACGATGAAATGCCTGCCCCTGCTGATCGCTACCGCCATGCTCGGCATCGCTTCCATCGCAGTCGCCGAACCAGGGCAGCACGCGTCCGCCCTCGATTTCGCTGTCGGGCCGCAATATGATTCGACCCATGTCTATGTCGCAGCGGAGGATTTCGACAGGTTCATGACAAGCTTTGTCGCGACGTTCGGCGGCACCACCAGCAAACAGGGCGTATTTCAGGTCACCCCGACGCCAAGCCAGACCATCTCGCAAGTCGCGTTGACGCCGGCCGGGACGATTTCGGTATTCGGTTTCAAGACACCGATCCCCTATCCTTTCGGAGTCGAGCGCACCGGCTATCTCGTCACCGATCTGGATGCGGCCATCGCCGCGGCGCGCAAGGCTGGCGCGACCCGGTTGGTCACGGCGTTCCCCGACCCGATCGGCCGCGACGTTTTGGTCCAGTGGCCGGGCGGCGTGAACATGCAGTTCTACTGGCACACCACCAAGCCCAGCTATGCGCCGCTCGGCACGATTCCGGAGAACCGCATCTATCTGACCGCCGACGCAGCCGACGCTTTCGTGGGCAGCTGGCTCGCCTTTTCACATGGTCGAATAATCTCCGATGACAAGGCCGCTCCGGCGATCGAGATCGGCCAGCCGGGAAAGACCTATCGCCGCATTCGCCTCAGCTCGGGCTATGGCGAAATGGCGATACTGGTGAGCGATGGCGCCTTGCCTTGGCCCTATGGCCGCGAATTGGCCGGCTATGCGGTAGCCGATCTGCCGGCCACGCTGGCAAAGGCGACCGCGGCCGGGGCCGAAACACTCGTGCCGGCACATGCGGAGCAGGGCCGGGTGTCCGCAATGGTTCGCTTCCCCGGCGGTTATATCGCCGAAATCCACGCGGCCTCTCACTGACGAGGCAAGCGCGCCGCAGCGCGCTCAAACGCCTGAAGGACAGGTCTCCGAAGGATCGACTCGCATCATCGCTCGATCGGCAGTTGATCGGGACCATCCGATCCGACTGGCCGCGCGCACGCCACACTTGTCCCGGCCCGCACCATGCCGCACACTCCGCCGTCGCCCGTCGAGAGGCGAACCCGGCACCAACCCGGCGTGACGAGCAGAGGACAAGATCATGCGCGACTTCGACATCATCGTGTACGGTGCCACCGGCTTCACCGGCCGCCTCGTCGCCGAATATCTGGTCCAGACCTATGCCGGTCCCGATGCGCCGCGCTGGGCCATGGCCGGACGGTCGCTCTCCAAGCTGCAGGAGGTGCGTGACGAGATCGGCGCACCCGCCGATATCCCGCTGCTCACCGCCAATTCGGACGACCCGGCGAGCCTGAAGGCCTTGTGCGAGCGCACCGCCGTGATGCTCACCACCGTCGGCCCGTACCAGCTTTACGGCAGCGATCTCGTCGCCGCCTGTGCCGGGACCGGCACCGCCTATGTCGATCTGTGCGGCGAACCCGCCTGGATGCGCCACATGATCGACGCGCACCACGAGACGGCAAGGCGTACCGGCGCGCGCATCCTGTTCTCCTGCGGGTTCGATTCGATCCCGTTCGATCTTGGCGTGCTGACCCTGCAGGACGCCGCCAGGATGAAATATGGCAGGCCCGCCCCGCGCGTGAAGTGCCGGGTGCGCAAGATGGTCGGCACCTTTTCCGGCGGCACCGCGGCCAGCCTCAAGGCGACGCTCGCCGCGGCGGCGCGCGATCCCTCGATCCTCGGCCTGCTGACCAATCCCTTTTCGCTGACTCCCGGCTTTCAGGGCCCAAGCCAGCCGCGCGGCCTGCTGCCCGACTATGACAAGACGATCGAGGCATGGGTCGCCCCCTTCATCATGGCGCCGATCAACACCAAGAATGTCCACCGCACCAACTTCCTGCTCGGCGAGGCCTATGGCGCCGACTTCGTCTATGACGAGATGATCGTCGCCGGCCTGGGCGACATCGGCAAGGCAGCGGCCGAGGCGATCGCGAAGATCAACCCGCTCGCCAGCGACAAGGGGCCCAAGCCCGGCGAAGGCCCCTCGAAGGAGGAGCGCGACAATGGCTATTACGACATATTGTTCATCGGCGAGATGCCCGACGGCACCCGCATCGACTCCGTCGTCACCGGGGATCGTGATCCGGGTTACGGCTCGACCAGCAAAATGATCGCCGAGACCGCGCTGTGCCTGGTGCGGGACGTGGCGGGAGAAGGCGGCATCTGGACGCCCGGCGCACTGCTGGGCGAGGTGCTGGTGAAGCGGCTGGAAGCGAAGGCTGGCCTGACGTTCCGGGCGGGCTAGCGGCATCAGCGTGCGTCCGCTTCAGAGTAGAGCCCGGGCAAACGCGTTGAACGTTGGAGCGCCTTGTGCGGAACAGGAAAGTCCCGCGCCAGCTACTTTGGTGGAACGCGAGGTGTCCGAGATTCCAGCCGTGCACGAGGCACCGGCATCGGGCATGTTCTGGCCCGATCAGGCGTTATTGAAGGCCTGAAGCGGCCCGGGTCACCCGCGATAGAACAGCATCGCCAACAGCGCGACTAAGACTGACAAGGCAATCGCGATCGGGACCAAGCGCTTGCTGAACGCCTGCGCGTCGAGGTGATAGGCGATCAGGTCGAACCAGTATCGCCCCGGCGCAGCCTCGCGCAGCACGCCCCGCTGGCGGAAACGATCGAACCACCAGCGTTCGACCCGATCCCCGGGCACGAAGTCGATCGCATCCTCCGGCGCCAGCGCATGATGCGCCAGGAAATGCCCCGCCACCGGCCCGCGCACGCGCCGGGCAGCCGCGGGAAGCTCGCTCATTTCTTGCGGCCTTGGTGGCGGATGTTCGCCGGCCGACCGCGTCGCTTGATGACGCGCTGCGGACGCGCGTCGCGCTCGGGTCGTGCGCCCCTGCCTCCGCCGCCACCATCCACCATCTCGAACCGCAGCGCGCCCGATACCGGGTTCGCCTCGGCCAGCCTGAGCTGGAGACGCTGGCCGCTGGCATATTCGGTGCCGGTTTCGTCACCGACCAGCCGCCGCGCGGTTTCGTCATAGCGGAAATATTCGCCGCCGATGTCGCGCACCGGCATCAGGCCGTCGCCGCCTATCCCTTCGACCGTCGCGAAGAATCCGAAATTGGCGACGCCTGTGATCCGCACGTCGAGCACCTGCCCCACCCGCTCGGCGAGGAAGGCAGCGACATAACGGTCGATGGTGTCGCGTTCCGCCTCCATCGCGCGGCGCTCCATCATCGAGATGCTTTCGCCGATCTTCTCCATCGACGCCGCCTCGCCCTCGGTCAGCCCGCCGGGGCCGAGCTTGTAGGCGGCGACCAGCGACCGGTGGACGATCAGGTCGGCATAGCGCCGGATCGGCGAGGTGAAATGTGCATAGCTGCCGAGCGCCAGCCCGAAATGGCCGTGATTTTCCGGGCCATAATAGGCCTGGGTCTGGGTGCGCAGCACCTGCTCCATGATCTGCGGCCGGAAATCGACCTCGCCGATCTTGTCGAGGATATGGTTGAAGGTGCCCGGACGCACCACCTGGCCCAGCGCGAACTCTACGCCGAAGGTCTTGAGATATTCCTTGAGCGCGACCAGCTTCTCGCGGCTCGGCGGCTCATGGTCGCGGTACATGACCGGGGCCTTTTTCGCCTCCAGCGCCTTGGCTGCCGCAACGTTGGCGGCGATCATGTAATCCTCGATCAGCTTGTGCGCATCCAGCCGCTCGCGCGGCGCGACGGAGAGGATGCGGCCCTTTTCGTCGAGCACGACGCGCCGTTCCGGCAGGTCAAGATCGAGCGGTTCGCGTTTTTCGCGGGCCTTGTTGAGGGCGCGCCAGCAGGCCCAGAGCGGGAGGAGGGCAGCGAGGATGTCCGCGTCGCCCTTCTTAACCCCCCTCCCGCTTGCGGGAGGGGTTGGGGGTGGGCTCGCGCTCTCCCCAGGCGATGCGTCCGTGGAAGCCGGGAGCCCACCCCCGGCCCCTCCCGCAGGCGGGAGGGGGGAAGAAGAGTCGATCATCGCCTGCGCATCTTCATACGCAATATTCGCCGCGATCCGCACCACGGCTCGGGTGAAACGCCAGCTCTTGAGTGTTCCGTTCTTCGCGACCTGCAGATGGCAAGCCAGCGCAGCCCGGTCGACGCCTTGCTTCAGCGAACACATATCCGCCGAGAGCCCCTCCGGCAGCATCGGCACGACGCGGTCGGGGAAATAGACGCTGTTGCCGCGCCGCCGCGCCTCGCGGTCGAGCTCGGAGCCGGGGCGGACATAGAAGCTGACATCGGCGATCGCGACGATCGCCTTCCACCCGCCCTCGTTTGCGGGATCGTCGTCGGGCGCTGCCCAGACGGCATCGTCATGGTCGCGCGCATCGGCCGGGTCGATCGCGACGATCGGCAGATCACGCAAATCTTCGCGATCATCCCCCAACGGGGTCTGCGCGACCCGTGCGGCTTCTTCGATCGTCTCGGGCGTGAAGACATTGGGAATGCTGAGCTTATGGATCGCGATCAGCGAGAAACTGCGCGGCGCAAAGGGATCGCCCAGTATCTCGGTCACCCGAACGGTGATCCGTGGCGGCCGGCCGGCTTTCTCCGCGAGAACCAGATCACCCGGCTCGGCACCGCCGGCGTCGGACACCATGAACTCGCGCCGTTCCTTCTTCTCGACGCCCTGCAGCCAGAGTTTGCCGCCTTCCTGATGCAGCACGCCGAGCACCAGCTCCTCGCCGCGCGCGAGCTTCTTCATCGGATGCGCGATCCAGCCGTTCCCGGCCTCTTCGGTCCGCGCCAGCACCCGGTCGCCGACGCCGAGCGCACCACGCTTGCTTTCGCGCACCCGCAGGCGCGGCGACGGCGCGTCCGAGTCCCATCGTTCGGGCACCGCCCATACATTGCCGCCATCGTCGACATCGGCGATGCGCAGCACCGTCACCTTGGGCAGGCCACCCAGCTTGTGGAAGGCCCGGCCCGGGGCGCTGTCGATCAACCCCTCGTCCGCCATGTCCTTGAGCAGCGCCTTGAGGCCGATCTTCTCCTGCGCGGTCAGGCCGAAGGCACGCGCGATCTCGCGCTTGCCGGCCGGCGTGGCCGACGAGGTGATGAAGTCGAGAATCTGCTCTCTTGTGGGAAGGCCGGTCGAACGCTTTGGTTTGGGCATCGACGAGAGATAGGGCTTTACGCCGCTGCCGTCACCTGCTGGCTCACCTGCCCCCGCTGCTTCAGGATCACGCCGGCCCGCCAATAATGGAAGATCGCCCAAGGCGTCGCCACAGCGAAGACGAACATCGCCCAGCGAAGCGATTCCTCGCCATAGGTGGGACGCAGCATGTCGCTGATCTTGCCGACCAGGGTCGGCCCCAGCCCAAGCCCGATCAGGTTGATGACGAGCAGGGTGATCGCCGCCCACAGCGCGCGCAGCCGCATCGGCGCCAGCCCCTGCAGCAGCGCGAAGGTCGGGCCGAGATAGCTGGACGCAAACAGCAGTGCGAAGAAGTAGGCGCCGATCGCGACATTGGTGTCGTGGAGGAAATAGAAGATCAGGCTGAACGGCAGCGCGATCGTCTTCAGTATGCCGACCATCCAGCTCTGCCAGTGGAGCCCGCGCTTCTTCGCCAGCCGGTCGGCCAAAATCCCGCCGACCACGCCGGAAACGGTCGCGAAGACCGCACCGATCGGGGCGATCACCCAGGAGATCGTCAGCAGCGAGACGTCGAACGAGCGCAGGATGAAACTCGGCCCCCATTGCGCATGGCCGTAACCGATCATTGAGGTCAGCGTGACGGCGATCACCAGGTGCCGCGCCGCGCGATCCTGCCAGATCGAGGCGAAACCGGCGCCCAGGCTCGGCATCGCCTCCCGTTCATGGTCGGCCTGGCTCCGCCCGTCGGAAAGGCCGCGCCGCGGTTCGACCACGAAGAACCAGACGATCACCGCAAGCAGGATCCCGGGCAGGCCGACGACGAACATCGCATGCCGCCAGCCATAGAAATAGCCGATCGTCCCGCCGATGATCGTGCCGAACGCAGCGCCCAGCACCACACCGAGCGAATAGATCGCCATCGCGCTGGCCCGTTCGTGCGGGGCGTAGAGATCGGCGATCATCGAATGGCTCGGCGGGCTCGATCCAGCCTCGCCCACGCCGACGCCGACGCGGGCCAGCAGCAGTTGCGGGAAATTGCCGGCGATGCCGCAGATCGCGGTCATCGCGCTCCACAAGGCAAGCGAGAGGACGATGATCTTCTTTCGGCTCGTCCGGTCGGCCAGCCGCGCGACCGGGATGCCGAGCCCGGCATAAAAGACGGCAAAGGCAAAGCCGGAGAGGATACCGAGCTGCGTGTCGTTCAGCTGCAGGTCCTTGCGGATCAGCTCGAGCAGGATCGCGAGGATCTGCCGGTCCATATAGCTGAAGAAATAGACGAAGGTCAGCAGCCCGAGGGTCAGCCGCCGGCGCCGGAGCGCCACTTCATCGGCGGTTTCATAAGAAGCGGAGGACTGGACGGGCAGCGCCTGGGGGGAGGAAATCGCCATGTCTGGTTACTCAGTTACTGTGGGGGATCGGGGCAAAAAGCCCGCCGCCCCCACGGAGGGAGCGGCGAGCCAGGGGGATTCCACATTCATCAGAACTTCTTGGACAGGCCGACCTTGTAGTTGCGGCCCAGCGCGCTGCCGGTGAACGGGTCGTAATTGTAATCGAGCCGCGCGAAGGACGGGTCGCGATCGAAGATGTTCATCACCGTCAGGCTGAGCGTCGTGTCCCAGGGCAGTCTGGCGCGCAGGCTGAAATCGGCGGTGAAATAGGATTTGATGTCGGCACCCTGCATCAGGACGGGCGATCCCGGCAGGTCGGCGCGCGGCGCGAACGGCCCCGAATTGGTGTCGGCCCGCTGGTCGCGATATTTGTCGATATAGGTTCCGGTCAGCCGCGCATCGAAGATGCCGGCGCCAAGATCGATATAGGCCTGGCCCTTCCATTTCGGCACCGGATAGGCAGTGGTCTGGAAGTTGAGCTTGCCCGCCGCGTCGAACGCCTTCTGCACGACCACGCCTTCGACGACCTGATCCTCGCTCTTATATTCGATCGTGTAGGTCGCGGTGACGCCGGCGCCGAACCGCGCCGAGCCGATGTCGGTGCGGTAATTGGCCGCGAAATCGAGGCCGCTGTTCCTGATGCCCGATCCGTTGATGATCTGGGTGCGCAGCCGCGAGATGTTGGCGATCGAACAGGTGCCCGCCCCCGCAAAGCCGTTGCCGTCGTTGAACTGGAAGCGTTTGCGCAGATTGGCATAGGCCGGATCGGTACAGTTCGCGGCATTGGCAAACAGCGTGTTGACGATGCCCGCCACCGGCTCGAACAGGATCGAGTCCTTCAGCTTGTAGTTGAAATAATCGACGCTGGCGGAGAATCCGCCGAAATTGAGCAGCACGCCGCCCGAGATGTTGCGCGAGGATTCGGGCTTTAGGCCGGGGTTGTTGCCGACATCGACCGGGCGGAAACTGGTGCCGATCAGCTGGAGCGAAGTAACCGATCCATTTGTCAGATTCTCGTTGCGCGGCCCGCGGAACGTGGTGCCGATACCGCCGCGAAACGCCAGCCACGGCGTCGCCTGCAAACGCACGCGCGCCTGCGGATCGAACGTCGACCCAACCCCGCCGCCATAATCCTCGTAGCGCGCGGCAAGCTGCACGTTGAGGATGTCGAACACCGGCAATTGAAGCTCGCCATAGGTCGCGATCACGTCGCCCGAGGCGCGGGCATTGGCGTTGGTGCCGAGGAACCCCAGCGCGCCCGTCGCCGGCGGGTTCACGCCCGGCGTGGTCTGGTTGGGCCGGCACGCCCCGACATTGCCATTGAGGGGCGATTCACGGCACGGATTGACCGACAGATTATTGTTGTTGCCGTAGTTCACGCTGTAGGTGTCGCGCCGATATTGCGCTCCCACGCCGAACTGAACATCGCCGCCCGGCAGGCTGATCCCGGTCCGCCCGCTGATGCTCGCCTCACCGACGAACAGCGAGGTATCGGCCTGGCTCAGTGATTTGACGAAGAACCAGCGCGCCAGCTCGGCGCTGTTGGCGACGCTCGACACATAAGCCGGATTGGTCGCCCCCGTCGCCAGGTTGGACTGGACCGCATTGCCGAAAGGATTGAGCCAGAGGCACCCGTTCGCTCCGGGCGTGCTGCCCGTGCAGTTCGGCCCGCCCAGCCCGCGCAGCGCGAGCTGAACCCGGTCGCCGAACGAGTCATAGCCGTCGATATAGCGGTAATAATGGTGGTAGGTCGCGTTGATGTTGAAATCGAGGCCATCGGTCAGCTTGCCCGACAGGGTCGCGGTGAAGCGTTCCGATTCCGATTTGCGCAGGCCGACCGACGCACCGGGATCATTGCCATCCGGGTCGGAGAACATCGGATTCCCACCAGTCAGGAACGGCCGGTAGAGCAGGGTCGGGAACAGCACGCCGATGCCCGTCGGAATCTGGGTCGGGTTCTGCAGCTTGTACTGGACCAGCCCCGGATTGTTGGCCGGCACGAAGAAGCCACTCTGCGTGATGCCCGCCGCGGATGACGGCGCCTGGGTGAGCAGATACGAAGGTGAGGTGCGATAGTGCGGCACCGTGGACCGGCCGAACAGGGCGGTCACCTCGAGTTCGATATCCGGCGCCACGTCGACGCCAAGCTCGACATAGGCCTGGCCGCGCCGTTCGGTATCGACCAGTGCGTCATAGGGGCTGTACTGCGTCGCGCACCGGTTCTGTGCCGTGACGAAGCCGCCCAGCCCGACGCAGCTTAGGTCGGGCATCGGATTGGTGATCGCCGCGCCGGTCGGCCCCAGCGCGACGAAGGTCGCCGGGTTGCCGCCGCCGGTCCAACCGCCTTCCGGATTGACCGCAAACGGCTTTGTCGCAAAATCGCGTTCACGCGCCAGCAGCTCCCCGCGCGACTGGAAGCCCGCCGCGAGGAGCACGCGGAAGCCGTTCCCCTGATGGCCATAGCTTGCCGAGATGTCGTAATCGCCCACGCTGTCACTGACGAACTTGTAGTTGCCGGCGACCAGGAAGCCCTTCTGGTCTGCCTTGGTGATGAAGTTGACCACGCCCGCGACCGCGTCCGATCCATAGGTCGCGGCAGCGCCGTCCTTCAGCACCTCGATCCGCCCGATCGCCGCCTGCGGGATCATGTTGATGTCGATCGAGGGAATGCCGTTGCCGGCCGCGACCAGACGCTTGTTGTTGAGCAGCACCAGGGTGCGTTGCGGGCCAAGGCCCCGAAGGTTGACCGTCGCRATGCCTTCGGCGCCCTGCGACCGGCTGTCGAACTGGTTCGAATCGCCGAGCACGCCGTTGGAGGTCGGCAGCGCCTTCAGCATTTCGACGGCGGTCGGGCTGCCCTGTCTCAGCAATTCCTCCGAGGAGATGACATCGACCGGCAGCGCTGCGTCCTCAGGCGTGCCGCGGATCAGCGATCCGGTGACGACGATGTCGGGTGTGGTCTGACCGGCATCGTCCTGGCCGACGGCCGAGCTTTGAGCAAAGGCTGGTGTCGCAAGACCGAGCGCCAGGGCCGAAACGGCGCACGCCGTCAGATACTGCTTCCTGAGCATTTCTCTCTCCCCTGAGTCGGGATGTCGTATGATCCCGTACCGCAAGCTCGAATTGATAGAGAGATTGACGCTACGTCAAGTGAAAGACTCACCTTGAAACAGTACCTGTTCCACTGCACCGCCTTGTCGCACCTCCATAAACACTCCGCTTCGGCCAGAACCTATCTTCGAAATCGGCTATATCTCCCGCCCTTGCCGCACGAAAAAAGGCGCCGCCCGCGAGGGCGACGCCTGTTTTGAACGTCGGATCGATGCGTCAGTAGCCGTTGAGTCGGGCAAAGCGCTCGCGATGATAGGCGGCATTGCCCCACATCGTCTCGAGCACACGGGCCCGCTTGATATAGAAGCCGGCGTCATGCTCGTCGGTCATGCCGATGCCGCCATGGAGCTGGATCATCTCACGGCTGACCAGGTTGAGCGTATCGCCGGCGATCGCCTTAGCCAGGCTGACCGCCTGGTCGACGTCGGATCGGTTGGCGTCGATCGCCTCGAGAGCGCCCTCCACTGCCGAGCGCATCAGCTCGAGCTCCGTGAACATCTTTGCCATGCGGTGCTGCAGCGCCTGGAAGGTCGAGAGCTGCTGGCCGAATTGAACGCGTGTCTTGAGATAATCATTGGTCGCGGCGAAGGCCTGCTCCGCCATGCCGAGCATTTCTGCGCACAATGCGGCCGTCGCCCGGTCGATCACCTTCGCGGCCAGGTCGGTCCCGCCGAGCTTCTCGGCCGGTGCGCCGTCAAAGGTGACCTGCGCATGACTACGCGAATCCGCCATATGCCGCGTCGACCGCGTGACGCCCTCGCCCCCAGCGACGAGATACAGCCCGTCCACCGCCGCGACGACGAACAGTCCGGCACCGTCACCTTCGGCCACGAACTGCTTGGTGCCGCTGATCCTGCCGTCCGATACGCTGGTCGCGACCTTCGCCGGATCATGGATCGGCCCCTCGTCGATCGCCAGCGTCGCAACCACTTCGCCCGTGGCGATCTTCGGCAACCACGCCGCCTTCAGGGCATCCGATCCACCGAGCATGATCGCGGTCGCGGCAGCCGCGGTCGACGCCAGCGGCGACGCAGCCAGGTTGCGCCCGAGCTGTTCGAGCACCAGCCCCAGCGAGAGATAGCCGAATTCCGACCCGCCAAACGCCTCGGGCACCACTATCCCCGCCCAGCCCATCTGGCCCATCTCTGCCCAGGCGGCAGCGTCATATCCTTCCGCCGGCGCCGCATCGCGCATTCGGCGAAAGGCGCCTACCGGCACCTCATTGTCAGCCCACTCCCGCGCCATGTCGCGCAGCATCGTCTGTTCGTCGTTGAGTACGGCCATCATCCTGCCCCTTGAAACTGCTTCCGTCATGCCGGACTTGTTCCGGCATCCATCGATCCGCATGCGGTGCCGCCAGAAGCTCCAGCCCCCAGAACCTTCAACCCATCGTTCGCGGCACGATGGACCCCGGAACAAGTTCGGGGTGACGGCATTCAGCGGTTATTGGTGGTCGAGCATCCCCAGGATGCGCTTCGCGATCACATTGTTCTGGATCTCGGTCGATCCGCCATAGATCGACACCGCCTTGCCCCACAGCCAGGTGCGGGTCTGCGCCAGTTCCGCCTCGCTGAAGCCTTCGCCGTCCCAGCCCAGCCCGTTCATGCCCATGATCTCGATCGACAATTCGGCGCGATCCTGGGTGATGCGTGCGCCGACATTCTTCATGATCGATGTCGCCGCCGACGGCCCCTGGTTCGATTTCGCCTCCAGCGCCGCTCGGCGCAGGGTCAGCGCAAAGGCCCGGCTGTCCATCTCGTGCCGGACGATCCGCATGCGCAGGTCGCCATCGTTCAGCCGCCCCTGCTCGTCCGCGCCGCGATATTCCTTCGCCAGCGCGCCCATCGGTTTGCCGCCGAACAGGCGCCCGACGGATCCGCCGCCCGACAGATTCTGCCGCTCATGCTGGAGCAGCCTCTTGCCGATCGTCCAGCCCTCGCCCTCGCGGCCAACGAGATTGCCCTTCGGCACCTTCACATCGGTAAAGAAGGTCTCGCAGAAAGGTGACGCGCCGGAGATCATCTTGATCGGCTTCACCTCGACACCGGGAGACGTCATGTCGATCAGCAGAAAACTGATGCCTTCATGCTTTTTCGATTTGTCGGTCCGCACCAGCGCAAAGCACTTGTCGGCCCACTGCCCACCCGAGGTCCAGGTCTTCTGGCCATTGACGAGATAGTGGTCGCCCTTGTCTTCGGCGAACATCTGAAGGCTCGCGAGATCTGATCCGGCACCCGGTTCGGAATAGCCCTGACACCACCGCACCTCGCCTTTGGCGATGGCCGGGATATGCTCCAGCTTCTGCGCCTCGCTGCCATATTCGAGCAGGGTCGGGCCGAACATCATCACGCCCATCCCGCCGATCGGATTCCAGGCGCCGATACGCGCCATTTCCTCGCCCAGCACCCGCGCCTGCGCCCGGTCGAGCCCGCCGCCGCCATAGGCCGCGGGCCAGGTCGGTACGCCCCAGCCCTTTTCGCCGAACGCCTTTTTCCACGCCGCCTCGTCATCCGAAAGCGCGGTCGGTCCCTCGACCGTCGCCATCGGATTATCCTTGCCCTTCAGCGCGGGCGGAAAATGGGCCTCCAGCCACGCCCGCGCCTCGCGGCGGAAGGCGTCGATCGGGTTGACGGCGACGTCGGCGTCGGCGGCGCTGGCCATACATGCTCTCCTTCGGGACCGAATCTGAATTTCGGGTATGGTCGAGCATGTGACACAGATCGAATGACAAGCAAAGGGAGGAAAGGCCAAACGCGTTGCGCCGCGCTCGGCCCTTTCGGGCCGGCGCGGTGCATCGTGGAGTCCACGGGCGGCCCGGGGGCGGCGCCTCAGCCGCTGGCGAGCCTATTTCAGCAGCGAGAGCACGCCCTGCTGGGTCTGGTTGGCCTGGGCGAGCAGCGCCGTCGAGGCCTGGCTCAGGATCTGCGCCTTGGCGAGCGCGATCGTCTCGGTCGAGAAATCGACGTCCTCCACGCGGCTGCGCGCGTCGGTCAGGTTGCTGACATTGGTCGTCAGGTTGTTGACGACCGATTCCAGGCGTGCCTGGCCGGCGCCGATCGACGCGCGGGTCGTGTTGACGGCCTTGAGCGCCGTGTCGAGTGCTCCGAGCGCGGCAGTCGCCCCCGATGCGGTCGAAACGTTGGCACCCGTCACACCCGACAGGTCGAGCGCACTGATCTTCAGGCTAACCTTGTCGGTCGAGCCGGAGCCGGTCTGGATCGACACGTTCGTGTCGGAAGCGCCGAACAGCGTCACGCCGTTGAAGTTGGACTTCGATGCGATGTCGGTCAGCTGCGACTGCAATTCGGTGACTTCGGCCTGCAGGTTCTTGCGGTCGTCGTCGCTATAGGTGCCCGAAGCGGACTGGACCGACAATTCGCGGACGCGCTGCAGGATGTTGGTGACTTCGCTCAGCGCGCCGTCAGCGGTCTGGGCAAGCGAGATGCCGTCGTTCGCGTTGCGGATCGCCTGGGTCTGCCCCTTGATCTGCGAGGTCAGCGAGGAAGCGATGGCGGACCCTGCCGCGTCGTCCTTGGCGCTGTTGATGCGCTTGCCGGTCGACAGGCGCTCGATGCTGGTCTGCAGCGCCTTCGACGCCGCGTTCGATGCGTTGGTCGCGCGCAGCGCGGCGACGTTCGTTCCAATAACGGTCATGTTCAATCTCCGGACGTCCTCCCGCCGCCCCCAAAGCGATGGATCGAGCCGTCATCGAAGAGAACGGCAGGGTAAATGCGACATTAAGCAGATTATTTAAATTGGTCCGATCCGGATGAAAAAACAACGACTTGTGGGGACAGTTGTACCGCAGAACCCCTCTTGTCCTCGCCCGCCCGCTTGTGCATGTTCGGTGAATGTTCCGCAGGGCGTACGCGCCATCAAAAGACGCGAACGATTCTGGGGAGAATCCATGCGCTTCGATCATCGTGCCGTGCCGATCGTCCTTGCCGCCGTCCTGATCGATACGATCGGCTTCGGCATCGTCATGCCGGTTTTCCCGCATCTCATCACCAGCATCGGCCATGTCGATCTCGAACAGGCGACGCGGATCGCCGGCTACATGCTGGTCATGTTCGCGCTGGCCCAGTTTTTCGCCGGGCCGGTGCTCGGCAACCTCAGCGATCGTTTCGGCCGCCGCCCGGTGCTGATCGCCTCGATGCTCGCCTTCGGCATGGACTATGCCCTGATGGCCTGGGCGCCGACGCTCGCCTGGCTGTTTCTCGGCCGCGCCATCGCCGGGATCGCTGGCGCCGTCTATGGCCCGGCCAGTTCGGTGCTGGCGGACGTCACCCCGCCCGAGAAGCGCAGCGGCGTGTTCGGGCTGATCGGCGCCGCATTCGGCATCGGCTTCATCATCGGCCCGGCGATCGGCGGGCTGCTCGCCGATTTCGGCCCCCGCGCGCCCTTCGCTGCGGCGGCGATCCTCGCGCTGGCCAATGCGGCAGTGATGATCGTCGCCATGCCCGAAACGCTGGCACCGGAGAATCGTCGCCCGTTCAAGCTGCGCGATGCGCATGTCGTCGGGGCTTTCCGTCCGCTGTTCCATGCCGGCAATGCAGGCCCGCTGCTCGCTGCCTGGTTCGTCTGGCAGCTCGCGCATATGGTCTATCCTTCGACCTGGGCCTTCTGGGCCACGATCCGTTTCGATTGGGACGCCAAGGCGATCGGCTGGTCGCTTGCCTTTGTCGGGCTGGTCATGGCGCTGGTGCAGGGCGGGCTGACCGGCAAGATCATCGCCCGCGTGGGAGAGCGGCGCGCGCTGGTCATAGGCCTGATCTCGGCAGGCATCGCGTTCCTCGCCTTCGCCTTCGTCACGCAGAGCTGGCAGGCCTATATGCTGTTCCTTGTGAGCGCGCTTTCCGGCCTGATCTTTCCCGCGATGAACGGCCTGCTGTCGCGCATGGTCGACGCTTCGCACCAGGGCGCGCTTCAGGGCGGCATCGGCAGCATGGGCAGCGTCTCCTCGATCCTCGGCCCGCTCCTGCTGACCCAGGCGCTGGCGACCGGCGTCGATCACGGCTTTCCCGGCGCGGCGTTCCTGCTGGCGGGTATCCTGGCGTTCCTGTCGCTCGGAATCATCCTGTGGAAAGTGCTGGACCGGGTCCCGCCGCCAGAAGCCATAGAGGCTACTTAGCTCCTCCCCCGGGAACCCGGGAGGACTAGATTAGAGCTCCTTACCCGGCCTTCTCGACAGCCCGACATCCAGATGCGCGCCCGCATCGAGCAACAGCGTCTCGCCCGTCATCACCCGGTTGTCCGGGTCGAGCAGCATCACGACCGGTCCGGCAATGTCGTCGGCGCCAGCCGCCATCTCCATCGGCGTCTGCGCCGCGATCCGCGCATTCAGGGCGGCGAGCCCGGCCTCGCCCAGCCGCTTCTCGAACCAGCCGGTCCCGACATAACCGGGCGCGACCGCATTGACCCGGATCGCCGGTGCCAGCGCCCGGGCTAGGCTCTTGGTCATCGTCACCAGCGCGCCCTTGGACGCGGCATAGGCGACCGAGGATCCGTTGCCGAACACCCCGGCAACGGACGCGACATTGACGACCGCGCCGATGCCACCCTCTCGCATCGCCGGTGCGCAGGCCCGCACCATCTGGAACGGCGCGATGGTGTTCAGCCGGTAGATATGGATGAAGTCATCGGCCGACAGCGCCTCCAGATCCTCATGATTGGCGAATTTCGTGCGGCCCGCATTGTTGACCAGAAAGTCGATCCGCCCGAACGCCTCGATCGCCGCCGCGGCCAGCGTCCGGCAGGCGGAATCCTCGGCGATGTCGGCCTGCACCGCGACCGCCCCCTCGACCTCGGCCGCAAGCGCCTCGGCTTCGTCGCGGCTGCTCGCATAGTTGATGACGCAGCGCACGCCGCGCGCCGCGAGACGCCGCACGACTGCCGCGCCGATCCCGGTCCCCCCGCCGGTGACGATCGCGACCGCCCCCTGCATGTCGTTCATGCCCGGGCGCTCGGCCGGGCCGAAACCCGATCATGCCAGGCGCGCAGATTCTCCTGCTCGTCGGGAATGGCGATCCCGACGAACCCGGCGAAGTCGACCACCGACAACAGCACGATATCCGCCATCGAATATCCCCTGCCGTCCAGATAGTCGCGATCGGCCAGCGCCCGGTCGAACTCGCGCATCGCAGAGATCACGCGCGGCCGCTGGCTCTCCCCGAACTCGGTATATTGCGGCTTCACGACACGCGCCGTGAACGGGTGGCAATGCGCCCACACCATCGACAGCGGCACCATCAGGCGAAGCTCGGCCCGGCGGGTCCACATATCGACCTCGGCCATGCCCTGCGGCCCCTCGCCGAACATCGGCGGTTCGGGGTGCATCGCCTCGAACAGGCGGCAGATCGACACGCTCTCGGTCAGCACGCTGCCATTGTCGAGTTTCAGCGCCGGGATCTGCCCGAGCGGATTCACCTCGAGGAAAGCCTGGCCCTTATGCTCCCCCGCCACGATCGACAGGGTCTCGCTCGGCACGGTCAGTCCCTTTTCGGCGAGATAGATACGCACCCGGCGCGGATTCGGCGCCGGATTCACCGCGTCGTAGAACAGCATCGGCAACCCCTCCTCATTTTTTCGAAGATTGCGTATGGCATTTGCCGCGCGCCTCGCATAGCGCCGTGTCATGACAGCTGCCGATATGCTCGCGAGCGATTTCGCGACCCTGCCCGACCTGATCCGCGCCCATGCGAGCGAGCATGGCGGCAAGACCGCCCTTGCGGCGAGGGAGGGCAGCATCGACTATGCGACGCTCGACACGCTGATGGACCGCGTCGCCACGGCGCTTCAGCGCGACGGGGTAGCCCAGGGCCAGGCAGTCGCCATCGTTGCGGCTTCACGAATCGAGTATGGCGCCGTATTTCTGGGTGCGTTGCGCGCCGGCTGCGTCGCCGCACCGCTCGCGCCCTCCTCCACCCCGGAATCGCTCTCGGCGATGATCGCCGACTGCGGCGCCCCGATCGTGTTTGTCGATGATGACGCTGCAGAAGCTTTGGCGGGCCAGGACATCAAGGCGAAGGTCGTCCATTTTCCTACTTCCCCGGCGAAGGCCGGGGCCCAGTTGGGGGACCTGCGTAACGGGACCCCGGCCTTCGTCAGGGAGGAAGATTTTGAGGAGTGGCTTGCCCCCGAAGGCGCAAAGCCCGCCCCGGTCACCATCGCCCCCGGCGACGGCTTCAACATCATCTATTCCTCCGGCACCACCGGGACGCCGAAGGGCATCGTGCAGAGCCACAAGATGCGCTGGGCCCATATCAACCGCAACAGCTCGGCCGGTTTCGGCGAGGCGGTGACGATGATCGCGACGCCGCTCTATTCCAACACCACCCTGGTCAGCTTCCTGCCGACGCTAGGCTGGGGCGGCACGGCGGTGCTCATGAAGAAATTCGATGCCCACACCTTCCTCGTCATGGCGCAGGAGAACCGGGCGACCCATGCGATGCTCGTACCCGTCCAGTATCAACGCATCATGGCGCTGCCCGATTTCGACCGTTTCGACCTGTCGTCCTTCCGCCTGAAAACCTGCACCAGCGCGCCCTTCTCCGCCGCGCTGAAGGCCGATGTCCTCGCGCGCTGGCCCGGCCTGCTCGTCGAATATTACGGCATGACCGAAGGCGGCGGCACCTGCCTGCTCGTCGCCAACCAATATCCGGACAAGCTTCACACCGTCGGCCGCCCGATCGAGGATCACGACATCCGCCTGATCGACGATGACGGCAACGAGGTGCCCCAAGGCGAGATGGGCGAGGTCGTCGGCCGCTCGCCGGCGATGATGACGGGGTATCACGGGCGTAGCGAGGCGACCCGCTCGGCCGAATGGCATGATGCGGAGGGGCGCCGCTATATCCGCCACGGCGATGTCGGCCGCTTCGACGAAGACGGGTTCCTCACCCTGCTCGATCGCAAGAAGGACCTGATCATCTCGGGCGGCTTCAACATCTACCCGACCGATCTGGAGGCGGTGCTGTCGCAGCACCCGGCCGTCGCCGATTGCAGCGTCATCGGCGTGCCGTCCGAGGCATGGGGCGAAACCCCGGTCGGCTTCTATGTGCCGCACACCGGCGCCAACGCTGGCAATGCCGAGATCCTCGACTGGACCAACGCGCAGCTCGGCAAGACCCAGCGCCTCGCCGCGCTCCACGCCATCGACGAGCTGCCGCGCAGCGCGATCGGCAAGGTGCTGAAGCGCGAACTGCGCGACCGCCTGGCGGAGAACGCCCTGTGACCCCGATCGCCGACATCCTCGCCGCCGCAACACCGGCGGAAAGCGGCTTCCGCACGACCATTCCGGCCGACTGGCTTCAGGGCCGCACCAGCTATGGCGGCCTGTCCAGCGCGCTCGCACTCAACGCGGCCCAGGCCATCGAACCGGACCTGCCGCCGCTTCGCTCGGCGCAGGTCTCCTTCATCGGGCCGCTTGCCGGCGAGGTCGCCGTCACCGCGACCAAGCTCCGCCGCGGCCGCAACGCCGCCTTCATCCAGGCCGACATCACCTCGGACGCCGGTCTCGGCTTCCGCGCAACCTTCGTTTTCATGTCGGACCAGCCCTCGCGCATCGATCTCGACGGCGGGCTGAATAGCAGCCACCGCCCGCCCGCGCCGGACGCGAAACTCTATACCGGGCCCGACGAGTTCTTCACCGGCAACTTCAACTTCCTCGACCTGAAGGAACAGGCGAAGGGCGAGGCCGAATGGCTCCGCTGGGCCCGGCTGCGCGTTTCGGAGGGGCTCGATCCGATGGTCCAGGTGCTTGCCGTCGCCGACGCCCTGCCCCCGGCTGCCTTCAAGCTGCTCGGCAAGCAGCCTGCGCCGATCAGTTCGCTGACCTGGATCGTCAACCTGCTCACCCCAACGCCCGCCACGACCGATGGGTGGTGGCTGCTCTCAGCCCAGTCCGACCATGCCAAGAATGGCTGTTCCAGCCAGTCGATGATGCTCTGGAACGCCGACGGCCAGCCGATCGCCCAAGGCATGCAAAGCGTCGCCATCTTCGCCTGAGCGATTCTCGCGGCCGGAAGGGGTACGAGCCGCCACTTCCCGAACCGCGAGATCAAATCCCACCACAACGGGTTCGATTGCGTATAGCGCCTCCCGAATTGCCGTCTATGCGGCGCGCCGAGGTACAGGAACACAATGCAAACTGGGCAACGGTCCGGACTGGGTTATTCCGGGCTGGGGTATATCGCGTCGATCGACGGGCTGCGCACGCTCGCCGTCCTGTCGGTGGTTCTGTTCCACCTCTGGCCGGCGGTGTTGCCGGGCGGATTCATCGGCGTGGACGTGTTTTTCGTCATTTCAGGCTTCGTCGTCACCGGCTCGCTCAAGGGGCGGCGCTTTGCCAGCCTGGGCGCGTTGAGCGCACATTTCTACGCGCGGCGGCTGGTGCGGATCATGCCGGCGCTGATCCTGATGCTGCTCGTCACCATTGCTGCGGCAACCCTGTTCGTGCCCCGCAGCTGGCTCAGCGACAGCATCCCGCAGGTCGGGCGCTTCGCCTTTCTCGGCCTCAGCAATATCGTGCTGGCGACCGATACGGACAGCTATTTCGGGCCGCAGGCAAGCTTCAATCCCTTCACCCACACCTGGTCGCTGGGCGTCGAGGAACAATTCTACCTCGCCTTCCCCTTCCTGATCTACTGGCATCAGCGGCTCGAAGGCGCCCGCACGCCGACCCGCCGTGTGGTGCGGTCGATCGCGCTGCTGTCGCTTGCCTCGCTGGCGATCCACGCGCTGCTCGACCTGCTCGCACCCAAATTCGGTTTCTACCTGATCGTCAGCCGCTTCTGGGAACTTGGTGCCGGCATGCTGCTGTGCCTGACGCTCGACAGCTGGCGCACCGCGCCGCGCGTGGGGCATCAGTCGACGGGCGTGATCGGCCTTGCGCTGATCGTCATCGGGCTCGCGCTGCCGGTCGAAGTCTGGCTGTTGCGCAACCTGCTGGCCGTTGCCGGAACTGCAGCGCTGCTCGCCCATGTCGTCGCCCGGAGCGATGCGCCGCTCGGGCGGCTGTTCGCCAGCCGGCCGATGGTTGCGATCGGCAAGCGCTCCTATGCGCTCTATCTGTGGCACTGGCCGGTATTCGTGCTGTTCCGCTGGACCACCGGATTGGAAACCCTGCCCCTCGCCCTTGCCGCGCTCGCGATCAGCGTGGCGCTGGCCGCCGTCTCCTATGCGCTGGTCGAGAACCCGCTCCACTATAATGCGCGGATCGCCGCCTTGCCGCGCGGACGCGTGGTAACGGGGGCGATCGTCGCGACCCTGCTCGCCGTTGGTCTGGCCCAGGCGATGTTCGCCAATCACGACCAGCTGACCCTGAGCCGCACGGGCAATGCGCAGGACTGGTATGCCGACAAAGGGCATGAACTGGACCCGGCGCGAAGCCCGTGCAGGGTGGTCGAAACCAGTCGGTCGGCTGGCGGCGCGCAGGTGATCACCTGGCAGGCGGAGGGCTGTGCAGCCTCGCGCCGCACGGTGCATGTGCTGGGGGATTCGCACGCCACCGCCTATACGCCGGCGCTGCGCCAGCTCGTCGCCGAGACCGGCACCACCGTGCATCTCTGGTTCCGCGCCGGATGCCCGGTGCTGCGCCTGATCGACCCGCTGCCGCAGAGTGCGCGCTGCAAACTCTATTATGGCACGATGTTCGACGAGGTGGCGCAGAAGGCGAAGCCCGGCGACACGATCTTCCTGCCCGGACTGCGTATCGACCGGTTCACCAACCAGTTCGACAATGACCGCGACATCAGACTCGACGACCGTCCGGCCTCCCCACTCGGCATCGCACAGGCGCAGCCGATCCTGGCGCGGCTGGCGCAGAATGGGGCCCGACTAGTGATCGAGGCGCCCAAGCCGATCTTCCGCAGCGCGACCTTCCGCTGCGTCGACTGGTTCAACCGCGGCAATCCCAGCTGCGCGGCCGGCACGACCATCTCCCGCGCACGCGTCGAGCAACGCCGCGCGCCGATTATCGCGGCGATGCAACAGCTTCAGGCTTCGGTGCCACAGCTCAGGCTATGGGATCCCCTGCCCCTGCTCTGCCCGGGCGCGACATGCCAGGCGATGCCTGGCGGACGTCCCCTGTTCCTGGACGGCGATCATCTGAGCGGCCACGGCAATGATGTGGTCTATCCGGAGCTCAGGCGCGCGCTGCTCGACTGAAGGAGACCCGGCGCTTCCATCAAAACGGCTTGGCGACGACGCGCAGCGCGACGAAGGCCGGCCTATCGCGCGACTGCGAGCGTCCCGTCATCCACCTCGCGGAACAGCGTGATGCGCATGTCCTGAGCCGTGGTGCCCGACCATTCGACCGAGGTCACACCCGACTGCAGTTCATACTCGGCCGCCGGAATGTTCACGATCCCGCCATATTTCGAGACCTGGAAGGCAAGCCGGTGTGCACCGGGCACCAGCGCGATTTCCCTGACGAACAGGTCGTTGCCGTCCACCTCGGTGATGTTGAGCCCATCGGTCCCCCGCAGCATCGCCGTGGCGTCGTCGCTTGCAAGCGCCTGCCGGCTGCGGCGTGTCTTGATCACCTGCATGATCTGGCCAACCACCACAAAGGCGATGATCACGCCTGCAATCACCCACATTCCCATGAGCATTCTCTCCCTGATCCGGCACGCGCTGTCCGGGCTAAGATCGATATGCCGCCAAATGGTTCCCACGCGGTGATTTTTGCGCGCCCGACCGGTCACCCGAACCGGCGGATCACCTCGAACAGCCGGTCGCAGGACTTGGCAAGGTTGCGCACCGGCGTCGTCGCGACCCCAAGCAACAGCCCCGATCGCGCGCCGTCAGACGACGCGTACCAGGGCGACAGCGGCGACGGCGACATGCCGAACGCCATCAGCGCGCGCGCGACGGCAAGGTCAGGCGCCCCCGCCGGCAAGGTCAGCAGCACCGCCAGCCCCGGCGCCGCAACCCGATCCTCTCCGACATAAGCCTGGAGACACGCCAGCAACGCTTCCCGCTTCGCCGCATAGGCCCGCTTGGTGCGCCGCAGATGGCGCATATAATGGCCCTCCCGCATGAACTCGGCGGTCGCGATCTGCACCGCGGGCCCCGGCGCCGGCGCAAGGCACGCCGCCACCTCGGCACATCGCGCGGCCAGTTCCACCGGCGCCACCAGGAAGCCGAGCCGCACCGTCGGGCTGATCGTCTTGCTGAACGACCCGATATGGATGACCCGCCCGTCCCGGTCGAGCGATGCGAGCGCCGGCGCAGCCCTGCCCATGAGCTGCAACTCGCTCAGATAATCGTCCTCGATCACCCATACCCGGTTCGCCGCCGCCCATTCGAGCAGCCTGAGCCGTCGTTCCAGCGACAGGGTCGGCCCGAGCGGCGCCTGCTGCCCCGGCGTCACCAAGACGAGCTTCGCCCCCCCATGATGCCGCAGTCCGAACGCCACATCGATCCCCTCCGCATCAACCGGGATCGGCGCGATGGAGAGGCGCGCAAGCTCAAGCCCCTTCCGCGACCAGGGGAAACCCGGATTCTCCACCCAGGCTTCCTCCCCGCCCAACCCGAGCACGCCAAGTGCCAACCCGAGCCCCGCGCCGTAGCCGCCGGTAACGATCACCTGCGATGGCGAGCAGTCGATGCCCCGCGCAACCGCAAGATAGCCTGCAATCTCCCGCCTGAGCTCGATCTCGCCGCGGGGGTCCGGATAGAGCGGCGCCGCACTCGCCTCGGCCCGCACCGCGTTCGCCCGGATCCGCGCCAACAGGGTCGCAGGAAAAGTCTCGGTCGCCGGTACGCCCATCTGGAAAAAGGCCGGCCCGTGGGTCATCTCGCGATAGACCTCCATGAACGATCCGGCATCCGAAGGCTGCTCGCTCTTCACCGCGATGCGGGGACGCCGCGCGACCCGTGTGCCGGCCGCCCGCGACGCCTCGATCAGCTGGGCGGCCGCCAGCTTCTCATAGGCGGTCCGCACCGTCCCCCGCGCGACACCGAGCTGCGCCGCCAGGTCCTGCCAGGACGGCAAGCGCGCGCCCGGCTCCAGCACGCCCCCCTCGATCGCATTGGCTATCCCCCGCCGGATCTGCTCCGCCAGAGGCAGTTTCGCCGCACGGTCCAGATTCAGGGTCAGCGGCTTGCTCATACCCCGTGGTACAGGATTTCTCGGCATTCTTGGTGCTTTTTTCTAGCTCATGCCGGGCCATCTTCAGGCCAGCATAAGGAGCAAGCCAATGAACGTCCGCCCCGTCATCGCCGCCACCTGCGCCGCCCTCGCCATCGCGTTCGCCACCCCGGTGCTGGCGCATGACGGCCAGACCGAAACGGTCACGCCCAAATTCAACCAGGCGATCCCGAACATCCCCGGCAAGTCGCTCATCGTGGTCGAGGTGGACTACGCCCCTGGCGCCGCCTCTCCGCCGCACACCCATGCGAAGTCGGCCTTCATCTACGCCTATGTCCTCTCGGGCGAGATCGAATCGAAGGTCAATGACGGCGAGACCCGCATCTTCAAGGCCGGCGAAAGCTGGTCCGAACCGCCCAACGCGACCCATTCGGTCAGCCGAAATCCAAGCAGGACCAGCCCGGCACGGCTGCTCGCCGTCTTCGTCGTCGATACCGACGACAAAGCCCTCACCACCCCCATCAAATAAGGATCGGACCCATGACTCAAAGGCTCGACTACACCCAGATCGCCCCCAACGGCGCCAAGGCGCTCGGCGGCATCTATGGCTATATCGTGCAGAGCGGCCTGCCCGCCGAACTGGTCGACCTCGTCTATCTGCGCGTCTCGCAGATCAACAACTGCGCCTATTGCCTCGACATGCACACACGCGACCTCGTCAAAAAGGGCGTGCCGATCGAAAAGCTCGCCCTGCTCCAGGCTTGGGAAGAGGCCGGCAGCCTGTTCAGCGAGACGGAGCGCGCAGCGCTCGCCTGGGCCGAAAGCGTCACCCGCGTCGCCGAGACCGGCGTGCCGGATAGCGCCTATACGGCAGCGCGGGAGGTGTTCGACGAGAAGCAGCTCGTCGACCTCACCATCGCGATCAGCCTGATGAACAGCTATAACCGCATGGCCATCAGCTTCCGGAACACGCCGCAGGCAGCGCGCAATGGTTGATCCGGCCCGCGGCGGCACGCGAACAGTGCAGCATGTGATGGAGTACAGACGATGATCGGCGAGGTTTCCGGCATCAGGATTCCCGACAGCAAGATCGCCCGCGACCTGACGCGGTTCATCCGCGATACGGAGAGCGACCTGCTCTTTCACCACTCAGTGCGGGTCTATTTTTGGGGAGCGCTGACGGGGCAGCGGACCGGGCTGATCTTCGATCCCGAACTGCTCTACGCGGCGGCCATGTTCCACGACATCGGCCTCACCCCCCGCTACGAGGAGAGCCGGCTGCGCTTCGAAGTGGACGGCGCCAACGCAGCGCGCGATTTCCTGCGCGGCCACGGCATCGCCGAAAGCGATATCGAGACGGTATGGAACGCGATCGCGCTGCACACCACGCCCGGCATACCGGAATTCATGCGCCCGGAGATCGCGCTGGTGCAGGCGGGCGCCGGCATGGACGTTGCCGGCCGCGGCTATGACCGGTTCACCGACGCGCAGCGCGAGGCAGTCGTCACCGCCTGCCCCCGGGAAGCCGACTTCAAGCACGGCATCATCGACGCCTTCTACCAGGGCATGAAGCATCGCCCCGACAGCACCTTCGGAACGTTCAACGACGACGTCCTGGCATACAAGGATCCGGGCTTCCGGCGGATCGATATCTGCAGCGTCATCCTCGGGTCGGATTGGCCAGGCTGAAACGTGAGGGCTCCACCCCATGCGCGCGCGGGAAGTTCATGAAAAATGCGACAAATTGCGACACTTTAGCCGCACGCTGACACAGCCGCGCGACACCCTTCAGCGAAAACCCAGCTCATAGCCGGCGGGACCGGGCAATCACTGAAGGACAACGGATATGCGCAGATATCTTCTCGCCCTCGCCCTGGCCGGAACCGCGATCAGCGGCGCGGCGGTGGCAGGGCAGGATGGCGCCGCGGGGCGCGGCGGCGGCATGCCGCGCGCCGATACCGACAATGACGGCGTCATATCCCGCGCCGAATTCATGGCGCAGTCGGAAAAGCGTTTCGCGCGGCTCGACGCCAATGGCGATGGCGAGATTTCGGGCGACGAGCTTCCCGGCCGCAGCGGCCTGGTGGCGAGCGCGGACACCAACAAGGACGGCAGGATCAGCAAGGCCGAATATATGGCGCAGGCCGCCGCGCGTTTCGCGAAGATGGACGCCAATGGCGACGGCAAGATCACGCCCGACGAGATGAAGGCGATGGGCCAGCGCATGCGCGAAGGTCGTGGCGGGCGCGGGCCAGGCATGGCGCCGCCTTCTCCCGGCACCGACCCAATGAGCGCCGGTCCCATGAGCGCCGGGCCCATGGGCGCCGGGTCGATGGGCGGGGGCCATATGGGCCATCGCGGCGGCATGATGGCCCGCCTCGATACCGACCATGACGGCAAGATCAGCCATGCCGAGGCGATCGCCCAGGCAGAGGCGCGTTTCGCGAAGATGGACACCAACCATGACGGCTTCATCGACCAGGCCGAAATGGCTGCGCGGCATGAGCGGATGAAGCAGCGCATGGGCAAGATGCGCGGCCATGGCCGCCATCCGGGCGGCCCCGGCATGGCCCCTCCTCCCGGCGCCGACGCGCCGAAACCAGACGCCGGCCAGTAATCCCCCGACTGGTCTGGCTGCCGGGCGGGTGTCCCTCCCTCCTCGCCCGCCCGGCATGTTCCAAAGGCGACCGATCATGCTAGATGACGATCTCATGGGAGAAACACCGCACCTTCTGCTGGTCGATGACGAGCGCTCGATCCGCGAACCGCTCGCGCAATATCTGACGAAGCAGGGCTTCCGCGTGACCCAGACGGGTGACGCGGAGGCGGCGCGCACGCGCCTCACCGCCTATGCGATCGATCTCGTCATCCTCGACATCATGATGCCGGGCGAGGACGGGCTGAGCCTGTGCCGCCACATTCGCGAGACGAGCGAGACGCCCGTCATCCTGCTCACCGCACGCAGCGAGGAGACGGACCGGATCGTCGGGCTGGAAATGGGCGCCGACGATTATGTCGTGAAGCCCTTCTCCCCGCGAGAGCTTGCCGCCCGCGTGAAGGTCATCCTGCGCCGTGCCGCCGCCGGCGGCACGCGCCAGCATGCGCCCGACACCGGCTCCTTCGCCTTTGCCGGCTGGGTGCTGAAATCGGGTGAGCGCGCCCTGGTCGACCGCGAGGGTGTCTCGGTCCCCCTCTCGACCGGCGAATATAATTTGCTCCATGCGCTGGTCACGCGCCCGCGCCAGGTGCTCACCCGCGACCAGCTGCTCGATCTGACCCAGGGGCGGGAGGCCGCCGCCTTCGACCGGGCGATCGACAATCAGGTCAGCCGCCTGCGTCGCAAGATCGAGACCGATCCCAAGAATCCGGATCTCATCAAGACGGTCTGGGGTGGCGGCTATACGCTCGCCGCAGAGGTGACTCGCCTGTGAGGCGAATCCGGCTGTGGCCGCGCAATCTTTCCGGGCAGATGGTACTGCTCATCGCCATCGCGCTGTTCGTCGCACAGGCGATCAACTTCGCCATCCAGCTGCAGGATCGCCGGGCCTCGCGCTACGACCAGGCCACCGGTCCGGCCGTCACCCGCATCGTCGATGCGGTGGAGCGCAGCCATGCCGGGCGCCCCGTCGATGAAAATCGCGGACGGGTCCGTCGGGCCGATGTCTCGCCGGTCGACCCGGCCGGGGAGCATCAGCCAGCAGTGGAAGAAGGTCTACGCAGCGCATTGGCCGAGGCGGGATTGAAGGTCGGCCGCATCGAGACTCAGGTCCGGGCGATCAAGCCGGGCGACCGCCGGGTGCGCCGCTGGGGGCCGCGCATGGCCGATCGCATGATCAAGATGGGTGGTGAACTGGTCATCGCGGTCGAGCAGCCCGGCCATGGCTGGCTCGTACTCAACGCGCCTTGGCCGCGTGCCGAGGCCTATCTGGTGTGGCGGCTGATCTGGCAGACGCTGGTGCTCTATGCGATCGTGCTGATCCCGGTGCTGTGGATCGGCCGCAGGATCTCGCAGCCGCTGCGCAGCCTGGCCGCGGCCGCGCGCACCTTCATGCCCGGCGAGGTTGACGTGCCGGTCGAGGAGCGCGGGCCGCAGGATCTGCGTGATGTGATCGCGGCGTTCAACGCGCTGCGCCTGCGCGTGTCGGCGATGCTCGACGAGAAGGATCGGATGCTCGGCGCGATCGGCCATGATCTGCGCACCCCGCTCGCCGCGCTGCGCGTCCGCATCGAATCCGTCGAGGACGATACCGACCGGCTGAAGATGGCCGACACGATCGAGGAGATGAACCGCACCCTCGACGACATCCTGTCGCTCGCGCGACTGGGCCGGCCGAGCGAACCGCTGACCGAGGTCGATCTGGCCGCCCTGGTCGATGCGGTGGTCGAGGATTTCCGCGATCTTGACCATGACGTGACCTTCGAGGAGACCGACCGACTCAGGATGCGGCTGCGCCCTTCGCTGATCCGCCGTTCGGTGCGCAACCTCATCGAGAATGCGGTCAAATATGGCGAATCCGCCGAGGTGCGGATCGTCCCAGGCGAGCGCGCGGTCGCGATCCATGTCATCGATCAGGGCCCCGGCATCCCGCCCGAGCATCTCGGCGACGTGTTCGATGCGTTCACCCGGCTGGAGACGTCGCGCAACAAGGAAACCGGCGGCATCGGTCTTGGCCTCGCGCTCGCCCGCGCCATCGTCCGCGAGGCGGGCGGCGACATCACCCTCGTCAACCGCCCCGAAGGCGGCCTGACCGCAACGATCACCCTGCCCCGCCGTTGATCCCGGCGTCAGGGCGCATCGAAGGCGAGGGGCGGCGCACGCCGCAATTCCTCGACGAGATGGTCGATGAACACCCGCACGCGGTGCGGCAACAGCCCGCCGCCGACATAGACGGCGCTGACATATTCCATGTCCCCCGGATTGCAGTCCTCCAGCAGCGCGACCAGCCGCCCTGCGGCGATCGCCTCGGCGACATGGAACTGGCCGATCCGCGCAATGCCGACCCCGGCCAGCGCCATCTGCCGCATCGTCTCGCCATTGTTGAGCTGGAGACTGCCAGTGACCGGCTGCTCGATCATGTCCCCGCCGCAGCGGAACGGCCAGGTTGTACGCGGGTGGCGGAAATTGAAGGTCAGGCAGTCGTGCCGGGCCAGGTCCTGCGGTCGCTCCGGCACACCGTGGCGCGCGAGATAATCGGGCGCGGCACAGATTATCCGGCGCGTCTGCCCCAGCCTGCGCGCGATCAGCGAACTGTCGGGCAATGTCCCCATCCGGATCGCCACGTCGGTGCGCTCCGCCAGCAGGTCCACCACATCGTCCGTAAGGTTCAGGTCGACCACGATCTGAGGATGGCGCGCGAGGAAAGTCGCCACCGCCGGCGCCACCACCATCGTGCCGAACGGCAGGGAGGCGCTGACCCGCAGCCGCCCGCGCACGGCGCCGCCAGACGCTTCCTGGTCGGCATCGTTGAGCTCCTGCAGGATCCGAATGGCCGCGCGGTGATAGGCCTCGCCCTCGTCGGTCAGGCTCAGCCGGCGAGTCGTCCGCACCAGCAACCGCGCCCCGAGCCTTTCCTCCAGCCGGGCGATCAGCTTGCTCACCGCCGATGGAGTCAGGTCGAGCGTCCGCGCAGCCGCGGAGAATCCTCCCGCGGCCACCACCCGCACGAACACCTCCATCTCGCCCGATCGTTCCATCAGGATACGCGGCATTGATGATTTCCATTCACAGATGCTGATCCGACTTCGGACATAGTTGAACGCGGGCACGATGCCTAGATTGCTTCCAACGAAACCCCCTGTGGAGACACATCATGGACCTCGAACTGACCGACAAGATCGCGCTCGTCACCGGCGGCACCGGTGGCATTGGCCTTGAAATCGCCCGCTCGCTGTCGCTCGAAGGCGCGGCGGTGACGATCACCGGCCGCTCGCAGCAGAAGCTCGACGACGCCATCGCCGACATCAACGCCTCGGGCGGCAAGCCGGTGGCCGGCGTGATCGCCGACGTCGCGACGGCCGATGGCGCCGCCGCTGCGATCGCCGCGCTTCCCCACGTCGACATCCTCATCAACAATCTCGGCATCTATGAAAGCAAGCCGTTCGCCGACATCAGCGATGCCGACTGGAGCAACATCTTCGACGTCAACGTGCTCAGCGGTGTCCGCCTGTCGCGTGCCTATCTGCCCGCGATGCTCGAACAGAATTGGGGCCGCATCATCTTCATCTCCAGCGAATCCGGCCTCGCCGTACCGCAGGACATGATCCATTACGGCATGACGAAAACGGCCCAACTGGCCGTCGCCCGCGGCCTGTCGCAGCTGACGCGCGGCACCAACGTCACAGTCAATTCCGTGCTGCCGGGGCCGACACGGTCGGACGGCGTGGTCGAGTTCCTGCGCAGCCAGGCGACCGATCCCGCCGCGCCGATCGACCAGATCGAAGCCGAGTTCTTCCGCGACGCCCGCCCGTCATCGATCATCCAGCGCATGATCGAGGCAAGGGAGATCGGCGACATGGTAACCTATATCGCCAGCCCCCGCGCCGCCGCCACGAATGGTGCGTCGATCCGCGCCGAAGGCGGGCTGGTGAATACCATCGCGTGACCCATCCGCTCTTCTGCTCCCCTCCCGCTTGCGGGAGGGGTCGGGGGAGGGCCTGTCACATCGGCGGCCGCACGATCCTCGACCAAGCGGCGGCCACCTTGCCGCCGAAGAGCCCCGTCGGCCTGGGTTTCGACGAGGAAATGCAGCGCCGTCCACCGCCCCCTTTTTTCTTCGCCCATAGCTTTTCTGGCCTCGCGGGCGATGGCGCCGACGAATCCTCCTGTCGATCTACGCGATCGGCCGCGGCAAATCGTCCGTTGCGACGGTTGCCTATGCGCCCCCGCCGCGCTTCATCGTCGCGATGCGCTCGTCAATGCGACGCTCGAGGATGACCAGCGGCATCGCGCCCTCCTTCAATATCTCGTGGAATTGCTTGATGTCGAATTGTGCGCCCAATTCGGCCTGCGCCTTTGCCCGCGCGCGAGTCCAGGCCATGTGCCCTACCTTGTAACTGCAGGCCTGGCCCGCCTGGGTGCAGTAGCGCTCGATCTCGCGCTGGGTGCGCGGACGGGCGAAGCCGGTCGTCGCCACCATGTAGCTGGTGGCCTTCTCACGGTCCCAGCGCTTGGCATGGATGCCGGTGTCGACGACCAGGCGGGTCGCACGGAACAGGAAGGACTGGAGATAGCCGGCATGTTCCAGCGGCGTTCGATAGGCCTTCAACTCATCCGCCAGTTGCTCGGCATAAAGCGCCCAGCCTTCCGAATAGGCCGAGAAGAAGCCGATCTTGCGCAGCGTCGGAATATCCTTCGATTCCTGGGCCAGGCTGATCTGCAAATGATGGCCTGGCACGCCCTCGTGATAGGTGAGCGACGGCAGCGTATATTTCGGCCAGTCCCCGACATCCTTGAGGTTGACGAAATAGATCGCCGGCCGCGTACCATCCAGCGAGGCGCGGTTGTAATAGCCGTTGGAGGCGCCGTCCTGAATCTCCACAGGTACGGCGCGGACCTCGAGGGGCTGGGTCGGTACGGTCACGAATGCTCCCGGCAGCTTGGCGTACATCGCCTTCACCCCTTCGTTAAGGCCGGCGATCAGCGTGGCGCGGCCCTCCGCCGTGTCGGGATAAAGCTGGTCCGGCGCGACGTTCAGCTTTGCCAGCCGTTCGCCCACCGTGCCGTTGGTATAGCCCTGCGATTTTAGGATCGTGTCGAGTTCCGCGGTGATCTCCGCAACCTGGGCAAGGCCGATGCGGTGCACCTCGTCGGGGCTCATCGCCGTAGTAGTCGCCTGGTTGAGCGCCATCGCATAGATTTCCTCGCCCCCCGGCACGCGCCAGATGCCGTCGCCCGGCCTGGTGGTCGGCTTCAATCGCTCCATCAACGCGATCTGCCGGTCGAGCGCGGGGTAGATTCTGGCCTCCACGATGCGGGTAGCCTGCGCTTCCCAATCTCCGTCGATGCCCTTTGCCCTTGCCCGCCCGGCCAGCGACTGGACGATGCTGGACGTCGCCGCTGGCTGTCCGCGCAACTTGCGCATCTGGCCGAGCGTGAGATCGAGCGACCAGGAAGGCGCGAGCAGGCCCTTGCTCGCCTCCGCCTCCTGCATGCCGCTCTCCTGATCGAGCACGGTCGCGAACTGGTCGAGCCGGGAAAGATAGGCGTCGGCATCGGCCTTCACCGCGACCGTATGGGCGGTGTTCAGGAAGTCCGGCACCGAGAAATAGGCGCCGCCCTGCTGGAAGATCCGATAGGGCCGTATCGCGCTGTCGATGCCGAACCTGTCCGGTGCGGCGATCTGTGTGTTCAACGAATAGAGCACGACCTCCAGGTTGAGCTTCGCGGCAGGCGACAGCGTATCGCGGACGTATCCGGCAAGCCTGGCAATCGACGCCTTGGTTTCCGCTATGTCCTTCGCGCGCCGCTCCGGGGTGCGCGGCGACAGCCGGCCTTTCGCCGCCGCCATCGCGCCCTTGTCGAGCCCGAGAGAGGTCGCGAGTTCGGGCGAACGCCCGACCGCTTGCTGAAACACGCGTTCGAACTCGATATTGAGCGCTGCGTCACCCGAGGCGGCGGTTTGCGCGAGCAGCTCTGTCGGAGCCAGCGCGGCGGTGAGCGCCACGGCTCCTCCGGACGAGAGAAAGTGACGACGATCCATGCGGGGATCCATGCGCGTGCTCCTGCCGAAAACATAACGGATTGAAGCTTGTAGGTTGATTGGGGCCGGGCTTTCCAGCCTCCTCTTCAACAAAATCGCAGCTTCGGCCATGATCCCCTGGTCTCGGATCCGGATTTCCTGCGCAAGCAGGAGAGATCAGCCGCCCTTCTATTATGCTGCGCTGCATGATAATGGCGCCCGCATGCTGAATATCAACGGTATCACGGTGCGCCTCGGTGGGCGCACGATCCTCGACCGCGCAACGGCAACCTTGCCGCCGAGGAGCCGTGTCGGCCTGATCGGCCGCAACGGCGCCGGCAAGTCGACCCTGATGAAGGTGATGATCGGATCGATCGAGGCCGATGAGGGCGAGATCGAGATGCCGCGCAAGACGCGCATCGGCTATCTCAAGCAGGAAGCGCCGAGCGGGAAGATCACGCCGATCGAAACGGTGCTCGCTGCCGATACCGAGCGTGCCGCGCTGCTCAAGGAGTCGGAGGATTGCCACGATCCCGACCGCGTCGGTGAAATCCACGACCGCCTGATCGCGATCGACGCCTATACCGCCGAGGCGCGCGCCGCGCGCATCCTGGTCGGCCTGGGCTTCGACGAGGAGATGCAGGGTCGCCCGATCGACAGCTATTCGGGTGGCTGGAAGATGCGCGTCGCGCTCGCCGCCCTGCTCTTCTCCGAGCCCGACCTGCTGCTGCTCGACGAGCCGTCGAACCATCTCGATCTCGAAGCGACCTTGTGGCTCGAGAATTTCCTCAAGGCCTATCCGGCGATGATGGTCGTCATCAGCCACGAGCGCGACCTGCTCAACAATGTCGTCGACACCATCCTCCATCTCGAGGGCGGCAAGACGGTGATGTACACCGGCGGCTATGACAGCTTCGAGCAGCAGCGCGCCGAACGCGCCGCCCAGCTTGCCGCCGCCAAGGCGTCGCAGGATGCCCAGCGCGCCAAGCTGCAGGATTATATCGCCCGCAACAGCGCCCGCGCCTCGACCGCGAAACAGGCCCAATCGCGCCAGAAGATGCTGGCCAAGATGCAGCCGATCGCGGCCATGGCCGAAGATCCGACGCTCTCCTTCGCCTTCCCCAGCCCCGAGGAACTGCGCCCGCCGCTGGTGACGCTAGATATGGCCGCCGTCGGTTATACCGAGGGCAACCCGATCCTGCGCCGTCTCAACCTGCGGCTCGACCCGGACGACCGTGTCGCGCTGTTGGGGCGTAACGGCAACGGCAAGACCACCCTCGCCCGCCTGCTCGCAGCACAACTCACGCCGATGGAAGGCGAGATGACTGCCTCGGGCAAGATGCGCGTCGGCTATTTCACCCAGTATCAGGTGGAAGAACTCGACACGACCGACACGCCGCTCGAACATATGACGCGGATGATGAAGGGCATGTCGCCCGCCGCCGTCCGCGCCCAGCTCGGCCGTTTCGGTTTCTCCGGTGCCAAGGCGACGACAAAGGTCGGCAGCTTGTCGGGTGGCGAGCGCGCCCGCCTCGCGCTGGCGCTGATCACCCGCGACGCCCCGCATATGCTGATCCTCGACGAGCCGACCAACCATTTGGACGTCGATGCGCGCGAGGCTTTGGTACAGGCGCTCAACGCCTATGACGGCGCCGTGGTCATCGTCAGCCATGACCGCCACATGATTGAGCTGACCGCCGACCGGCTGGTACTGGTCGATGGTGGTGCCGCCACCGAATATAATGGCAGCATGGAGGATTATATCGCCTTCGTGCTGTCCGGTGAGGGCGCTTCCGGCGGGGATGCGGCGTCGAAGAACAAGGTCAGCAAGAAGGACGAGCGCCGCGCCAATGCCGAAGCGCGCGAGAAGAGCGTTGCCTTGCGCAAGCGCGCCCACGAGGCGGAGGCGCTGGTCGCCAAGCTCTCCAAGCAGCGCAGCGCGATAGATCGCGCGATGTTCGACCCCTCGACGGCCGAGCCCTGGCTGGCGAAGATGAGCATGAGCGACCTGATGAAGCAGCGCGCCGATGTCGCCGCCAAGCTGGAGACGGCCGAGGCCGTGTGGCTGGCGATCAGCGAAGAGCTGGAAACCGTCGAGGCCTGATCTTTGCGAGGCCCGTCCCGGCCCTAGCCGATCTGTCGGCTGGTGATCGAGACGTCGCGCCCGGCAACGGCAACCGCGACGATTCTCGGCGCGTCCTTCACGTCCCCATGGCGCAGGTTGATCGAGATCGGCGCATCGCCGAACCTGTCGCGATGCTTGCGGACCGAGGCGAAGCATGCCTCGAGTGAACCATGATGCGACCCATGAACGGTGACGAGTCCGGCACCGTTCAGCTTACGCCATATCCAATGCGTCATCACCGAATGAAGAGCGTGATTGGCTACATTCTCAATATAGATCTCATATTTGTTTTGGATGATTTTCATACCAGCAAAACACATGCCGATCACTATCGTTCCGGTTCAGAAATTATATCGTCATATACTTCGATAGTTCCAGACTTTAAATTCGATGAAATCGGATATCCTATTAATTAATATCCGTTCATCTTGAACTTTTCTTGCGTGCTCGAAGTGTTTTCGAGCGCCTTTATTGGAAAAAGGCATTGTTCCGGCATGCCCAGCCTCTCCGGTGGAACGGCACCGGTCAATCGACGGGCGGCGCTCTTGCTCACGCAAAAATCACTTCGGCCCGAACATCTCGTGCATCTTTGCCGGACAATGGTCTTCCGACGTCTCCCAGCGCAACGCGGCAAGCATCTTCGAATCCGGGCCCGCTGGATAATCCTGTCGCCCTATTCCGTCGCCGCGGAGAAGACCGCCTCGGCTACCTCTGCTTCAGTGCAATAGGCCGTGGGATAATCACCCATCTTCGCGAAACAAGCGTGCGCGAAGGATTCATACTGTGCCGGAATGAGGCGTCGGGCTCATAGGCAAGCGATTCGGTGAAGCCCGCCTGGGACGCACTCAGCCGCGGCGCCAAGCCGCTCCACCCACTCACCGAAGAAATCGGACACGACTCCGCCAGCGCGTTCAGCACCGGGTTCCGTCGGCGAATCGGCTGCGCGCCGCGCGACGGCGGCAGAGGTGTTGCAGAAAATTGATGGTGTGCGCGGTCGGAATCGAACCGACACTCCTTGCGGGACCGGATTTGAGCAGCACAAATGCGATCTAAGTCATTCTAATACAGCAATATTATGCAACAATCTTCAAAACTGTGTAAGGTTTTGTGTAAGGTTATCGGCTTTGCGCTCTGCCTATTTGTCTTTTGCCATGTTCCTTCCAATCCATGATTTTCAGAACATCCGTTCGACCTTGGCTTCACGTAACGCGGTGCGGTGCCTGCCGCGACCGGAACCAACTGGACTCAGCCGATCGCTAGTGCTCGCCTCCATCATACCGATGACGACACTGGTTCCCAACCGCTCTCTAAGGATCATACGCTGCTTACCGGCATAACCGAGCTTATCGTCATCGCGTTTTGTGAAGCCACCTTGCCCTGAGAAAGTTCGGTCAGCGTGTAATGACGATCTTCCCCAGCTTGTCGCGTGCAACCGTGCGGGCGAGGGCATGTTCTGCCTTGTCGAGCGGATAGCTTTCATAGACCGGTGGGTCGATCATGCCGTCCGCAGCCTGAGCGAAGAGGGCCTGCCAAATCGCACGAGCGCGCGGCATGTCGTTTTCGGTCAGATGGCGGACATCGACGCCGATCAGCGACGCGCTTTTGATGAGCGCAAGGTTGACCGGGAGCCTCGCTATCTCGCCACCGGCAAAACCGAGAACGAGATGGCGGCCACCTTTCGCAAGCGAGCGGAAGGCCGGCTCGAGCATCGCGCCCCCGACCGGATCGACGATCAGATCGAGGCCGGAGGGCGGCAACAGATTGCGCAGGGCTCCACGCCAGTTCTCGACCGAATAATCGACGCTGGCCCGCGCACCCAGCGCCAGCGCCCGCTGACGTTTTTCAGGTGACGAAGCTGCCGCAATGACATGAGCTCCGGCTCGCGCGGCCAGATGAACCGCCGCCGCACCCACACCGCCCGCCGCGCCTAGCACCAGCACGGTCTCCCCGGACTTCAGACGACCCCGGTCGAACAGCGCATAGTGAGAGGTGAGATAATCGACGATCATCGCCGCCGCCGCACCCGATTCCAGACGGTCGGGGATTGGGATCAAAGCTCCCGCTGTGGCAAGCGCAAACTCGGCGACACCCCCGCCCAATTGCCATACCGCCACCCGGTCACCGATGGCGAAACCGTCGACGCACGGACCGATGCTATCGATCGTACCGGCAATTTCGCCGCCCGGAACATAGGGCAGTTCGGGCTTGATCTGATATTGGCCGGTCACGATCAGGCCATCGACAAAGCCCAGCGCGGTCGCATCGACGCGCAGCCGCACTTGCCCCTCGGCGGGTTCGAGTACTTCGGCAGTGGCCAGTCTGAACAGGTCCGTTCGTCCGAGTTCCTGTCCGATGAGGTGGCGCATCGTCGCGGCAATCACCAGCTTGCGTCGAGCCTCGTCAGCCCGCGGAACAGGAAGCTCTCGCGGAAGTTGGCGTTTTCCCAATCGACCGTCATGTTGGGGAACGTCTTTGCGAGATGCTCAAACGCCATGCGTCCCTCGATCCGGGCGAGCTCGGCACCGACGCAAAAGTGGATGCCGCCGCCGAACGACATGTGATCGGCAGCGCCCTCCCGACTCACATCGAACGCGTCGGGGTCGGCAAACTTTCGACCGTCGCGATTGGCGGCACCGACCAGCGTCAGCACGCGCTGCCCGGCGCTGACCGGATGGCCCCCAATCTCCGTGTCGTTGAGCGCGGTACGATAGGTCGCGACGAGCGAGCTTTCGTACCGCAGCGCCTCCTCGTTGGTGGAGGCGGCGAGACCCGCTGGATCGGCGACCAGTCGCGCCCATTGATCGGGATGGCGATGCAGACGGTAGAGGCCGTTGCCAATGATATTGGCGGTCGTCTCGAATCCCGCGCCGAACAGCGCGATTGCGACCGTCGTCGCTTCGTGGATGGTAAGTCCGTCCAGGGTCCGACTGGTCTCGGCCAGTGCGGTCAACAAATCGTCGCGCGGATTGACCAGCCGATCTTCGAACTGCGCGTTAAAAAAGGCTTCGAGTTCGTCGATCCGCCGGTTGGCGATGGCCTGCTCCTCCGACGTCAGCATCCGCGCTTCCATCACCACAAAGGCCTCGGGAATGGCGGCGACCAGCTGAGCCATCGCAGGATGGCGATAGTCGATGCCCATCAGCTCGCATATGACCATGACCGGCAGCTTGTAGCAAAATTGGGTGATCAAATCGGCATGACCATCGGCGATGAAGCTGTCGGTCAGTTCCTGGCAGATCCCGCCGATACGGTCCTGCAGCCCGCGGACGCGTTTTGCCGTGAGCGATTTGGTCACGAGGCCGCGAACGCGGGTGTGCTGCGGCGGATCAAGCATGATGAACGCTTCGGACAGCCAGCGGTAACCGCTGTTCGCCATCACATCATAGTCCGCGCCATAGAAAAGCTTCAGATTGGCGACGAAATCCCCGGTGCCGAAATCCTTGCGGTTCATCAGCACTTCGCGGACATGATCGTAGCGCGACACCACCCAATAGCCGAACTTCGACCAGTGGAATGGATCATTCTCCCGGATCGCGGCAAAGGCCGGATAAGGGTCCGCGAACAATTCGGGGACGGACGGATCGAATGGCTGTACCTCGACCAGGGTTGCCATGACATTTCTCCCTCTGACTGATTCCCGTCCGCGCTCTGCCGGGCGCTGGTTCAGGCGGTTTGTTCGATGTCTTCACCAACCCGCGCTTGGCTGAAAGTCAGATCGTCAGGGTTGGCCTCGCGAGTCATTCGCCAGAAGCTGTCATTGCGCCATGGCGTGATCGCCACGACACGACCGCGCGAGTTGCGATACCAGTTTTCGGTGCCCGGATGGGTCCAGACCAGTTTCTCATGCGCCGCGTCGAGCCGTGAGACATAGTCGTTATAGACATCCTCACGCACCTCGACAGATGTCGCGCCTTCGGCGATCAGCATCTCGATGATGCGCATCGCATAATGAGCCTGACTCTCGATGTTGCGGATCATGCTGCCGCCGTGGCCCGCGCCCACGTTGGGGCCAAGCAGGATGAAGAAGTTCGGAAAACCCGGGACCAAAGTGCCGAGATAGGCCGACGCATTGTCGCCTTCCCAGAATTCGCGCAGCACACGGCCTTCGCGACCGATAACGTCATACGATCCAAGCACGTTCGATGCCTGATAGCCGGTGGCGAGTATGATGATGTCGGCCTCGACCTGCTGGCCCGACCCGCTGGACAACGTGCTACCATCCACCTTGGCCAGCCGCTCGGGGATGAGCATCACATGAGGTTTTCGCAGCGTGCGATACCAGCCATTATCGAGCAACATCCGCTTTGCAAACGGTGGATAGTCGGGCAGCACCAGCGGCAGCAGGTCCTGCCGGTCGCCCAGTTCCTCCTGCACATAGCGCGTGAAATATTCGCGGTGGCCATCGTTGATCGCATTGACCGCGCGCATTGGCTCGGACCAGTCGGGGTCGCGGAACAGGGTGCCGTGAACCCGATCGTTGAACGTCCAGGATAGTCGCTGCTCGACCCAGCCGCGATAGAGCGGGAAGATCTCCATCAGATAGCGTACGCCCTCCGGCACCGGCTTTTTGAACTGCGGAAAAGGGGCGGCCCACTGCTTCGACCGGGCAAAGATCGTCATCGCGCCGACCTGATCGGCAATCGCGGGGACGACTTGCATCGCCGAGGCACCGTTGCCGATCACGGCGACGCGCTTGCCCGCCAGATCGATATCGTCGGGCCAGTTGCTGGTGTGCAATATCTGTCCGGTGAAGCTCTCAATGCCCTCGATTACGGGGATCTGCGGCATATTGAGGATGCCGACCGCGCTGATCACGATGTCGGCGATATGCTCGCTCTCGGTGCCGTCTTCGGCTGCGACGGTGACCTTCCACTGGTTGGTGGCAGAGTTCCACTCGGCGCGCTGTACCTTTACGTTGAAGGTGACGCGGTCGTACAGCCCCTTCTCACGCGCGGTATCGAGCAGATATTTTTCGATTTCGGGCTGACCAGGGAAGTAGCGCGTCCAGTCGCTCGGTCGATTTGCGAAGGTGTAGGTGAGGTTGGGCGTGTCGACGCCACAGCCCGGATAATGGTTTTCAAACCATGTGCCGCCGAACTCGCTGTTCTTTTCGAACAGGTGATAGCCGATCCCCAGATTACGCAACTCCATCGCGGCGCAAATGCCCGATATACCGCCACCGATGATGATCGCCTTTAGCGGCTTGGCGGCCTTGGCGGGTGGCGGAGCGGGTGGGTCGAGGCGCAGCGACGAGGCAACGACGTCCCCATATTCATCGGGCACGACCTCGCTCATCGACACGCTCAACATCTCGGCGAGTTGCTTGTTGGTCGGGCGCGCGAGTGCCAATGGGGATCCACCCAGCCAGGCAATTATCGCGCGATAAGCGGCATCACGAATTTCGCCCTGTATATCGTCKGCAAGACCCCCGGAATCATTGTCGTCGAGTCCCCGACCACGACGCGGCGCATAAGGGCTTTCCAGCCATGCCTTGTCACCGGTCAATTGGACAAGGCAGAGTAGCAGGGCGGGGATATTCGCATGGTCCACACCATCGCGAAGCCTGACGCGATCGACTTTATCGCCGCGGCTCCCGAGCTCCGTGATATTCTGTGCCGTCATGCCACTCCTCGCGCAGCCTTATGGCTGCCTTCATTGCTTTGGACTGCACTCGCAACGGATGCGATAATGCTACTGTCGATAAGTAATAGATACTCATCAGTATATGTCAATTCGAAGTAGCGTGTTTCGGCCATGCATTGGCTTGACGATTTTGGCTCAAACGGCGGAGTCCCAGGTCATCTTTGGACGGGATCAGGTCCGCTGTCTGCGGGGAAGTGCCGTAGTTTCCAGCCCCGAGCGGCAATCTGCCGCAGTTCAGGAAGGTTCTGGATCACCAGCCGACCATGGCGCGTGGTGACCAGCCCCACTTTACGGAACTGCCCCAAAACGCGATTTACCGACTGGCGGGTACCGCCAACCATCAAGGACAATTCGGTCTGGGTAATCGCACGCGAAAAGCCGTGGCCGCCCTCGACGGGCACGCCGAACGTGTCGATAGCGTCGACGATTCGTTGCGCCAGCCGACACGATAATTCGTCGAACGCGAAGCCCGCGAAATAGTCGCTGAGCAGCCGCATGTGGCGCGACAACAGCCGCAGCAACGCGTCGTTGATCGAGGGATGGATCAGGCGAAGTTCGTCGATCATCGTCCGGGAATAAACTTCAACTTCTACGTCCTCGAACGCTTCGGCGGTCTGCGGCCGGGGTTCGCCGTCGACAATGCTGCTGGTGCCGAAACAGTCCCCCGGCTCGAACAACTGGTAGAGAAGCTCGCGCCCGTCCCGCTGCATTACCGACAATCGGACGAGCCCGGTGTGGATACGGAACATCTCATCGCCGGCCTCGCCCTGACCATAGATCAGTCCTCGCGCAGGCACGTGTCGTACCCGCGCTCGCTCGGACAGTGCCGCCAGCGCCTCCGGCGTCATCCACCGGGTAAAGTCGAAAGTGGCGGGGAACGCCTGGGCCACGTGAATCAGGCGACCATATCGCGGTCGATCGAGGCGCAGTCGGGTGCGCCGAGCAGGATCATCGTTCGCTCCAACTCCTCACGCAGGATCGCAAGCGAACGGGTGACACCCGCTTCCCCGCCCGCCGCCAGCCCATAAAGATAGCTGCGCCCGATCGACACGGCATCCGCGCCCAACGCGAGCGCTTTTGCAATGTGCTCACCGCGCCGGATGCCGCCGTCGCAGATGATCGTTCCCCGGCCCTTCACCGCGTCAGCAACCGCCGGGATGGCGTTTACCGGTGCGCAGGCGGTGCCAAGCTGGCGGCCTCCGTGGTTAGAAACCATGATCGTATCGGCACCAGCATCGACCGCACGGACGGCATCATCGGCGCGAACGATGCCTTTGATCGCAAGCGGCCCGCCCCATCGCTGCGCGAGCCATTCGACGTCTTTCCAGCCGAGCGAACGGTCGAACTGACTACCGACATATTCTGCCAGCGTCGTGGGCCCAGCCTGCATCGCCTCGACCCGATGGGCGACGTTGACGAAGTCGAACTTGCGCCCCAAAAGAGCCGGGAGCGACCACCAGGGCTTGGCCGCATAGCTTAAAAAACTCTGCGGCGTGAGCCGGGGCGGCAGGCCGAAACGGTGGACAATGTCGCGCTCGCGCTTGCCCGCGACCAGCGTGTCCACGGTCAGCACTAGACCATCATAACCCGCCAGGCGCGCACGCTCGATAAACTCTTCGGTAAGGCCGCGGTCCTTGAAGATGTAGATCTGGAAGAGCTTCGGTGCGCTGGTTTGGACCGCCATGTCCTCGATCGTCGTCGTGCCGAGCGTCGACAGGCAATAAGGCAGTCCGGCGGCACTGGCCGCACGCGCCACGGCCAGTTCGGCATCGGGATGGAACAGTCGCGTCAGCCCGGTCGGTGCCAGCATCAGCGGCATCGGAAGGCGGCGACCAAACAGTGTCGTTCCCAGATCGAGTGCGGACACATCGACCAAAGTTCGCGGTAGCAGGCGAAGATCGTCAAAGGCGGACACCGACTCGCGCAGCGCGATTTCATCCTCTGCACCACCATCGATATAGTCGAACACCGGGCGCGGCAGTCGGCCAATCGCGCGGTCGCGCAGGGCGGCGACATTGTGACAGCGTGCAAGCTTCATCGTCGCTTCCTCCCTTTCTACTTTTCGTGGCCCTCATAATCCGGTGGCCAAGCTGCTGCTGTCACATATGCGACAGTCTCTCCCGCTGTACGATGATATGTCCGCCCAACAAGGATGGGATTGGTGCAATGATCACGCTCGACGACAAATGGAACTGCGTCTCCGGTCGAATTTTGCTCAGCGGAACACAGGCGATCGCGCGCGTTCTGCTCGCGCAGGCTTGGCTCGACGAGCGCGCTGGGCTGAAAACTGCAGGTTATATCTCGGGCTATCGCGGTTCGCCGCTGGGCAATGTCGACAACACACTCTGGTCGATCGGTAGCCAACTCAAGGCGTCGCACATCCATTTCCAGCCCGGCGTCAACGAGGATCTCGCCGCCACCGCCGTCGCCGGTTCGCAGCAGATCGACCAGGTCCCCCGCGCGCGCTTCGACGGTGTGTTTGCGGCGTGGTACGGCAAGGGCCCGGGCGTCGACCGTTCGCTGGATGCCTTTCGCCACGGCAATTATGCCGGAGCGCATGCCAAGGGCGGCGTCGTGCTGTTCTATGGCGACGACCATGCCGGCAAATCCTCGACCGTCGCCTTTCAAAGCGAACAGGCGGTGTCGGCCTGTATGGTGCCGGTCTTCTACCCGGCCAATGTCGGGGAGATCGTCGAATATGGTCTGCACGCCTATGCGCTGTCGCGACACAGCGGATCGTGGGCCGCGATCAAATGCGTGAACGAGGTGGTCGAACAGACCGCGACCGTCGACATCGACCTGCCCAATTTCGCGCCTGTCTTGCCGGCGATCGCCACGGTTCCACCTGAGGGGCTGCACGCGGCGGTTCGCCCCTTCAACCCGCTGCGCGCAGAACAAATCGTCATCGAGAACCGCTTCCCCGCGATCATTCCCTATGTCCGTGCTAACCGGATCGACCACGCAATCTTCCGGGCTGAACAGCCAAGGATCGCAATTGCAACCGCTGGCAAAAGCTATGGCGACGTACGTCAGGCACTCGACCTGATCGGCCTCGGCGAGCGCGAAGCCGCCAGCCTCGGTCTGTCTTTGTACAAGGTCGGATGCATCTGGCCGCTCGACGGCGAGACGCTCGCTGATTTTGCGCGCGGCCATGAAACGCTGTTCGTCATCGAAGAGAAAAAGAGCTTCATCGAGCTTCAGGTCGCGACCGCGCTCGTCAATGACCGCGCGGCCCCGCGACTGATTGGCAAGAAGGATATCGACGGCAAACCGCTGCTATCATCGGCACTGCAGCTGGAACCCGCTGACCTTGCCCGCATCATTGCCAGACTGCTCGGCATCGAGGAGCGAGCCCCACTGTCGGGTTCCACGGTCACCCCCAATAGTGACGCCAAACGCACCCCCTATTTCTGTTCGGGCTGTCCGCATAGCCGATCGACGCGCATCCCCGAGGGGAGCCTTAGCATGACCGGCATCGGCTGCCACACCATGGCGAATTTTGTTCGTCCCGATGTGGCGATGCTGCCGACGCAAATGGGTGGCGAAGGGGCCAACTGGCTCGGCCTCGCGCCGTTCACCGACATGCCCCATATTTTCCAGAATATGGGCGATGGCACTTATTATCATTCAGGCCTGCTCGCGATCCGGGCTGCGGTCGCCGCAAACGTCAACATCACCTACAAGATACTCTATAACGATGCCGTTGCGATGACCGGTGGACAGCCGGTTGATGGGCCGATTTCGGTTTTCGAGATTGCCCAGCAGGTGCGGCATGAGGGCGTTGGCGAGATTGTCCTGCTCAGCGACAATCCTGGCCAATATGGCAAGGGTGAAGGCCTGCCCGCGGGTGTCACGATCGGCCATCGCGACGAACTCGACACGGTGCAGCGGCGCCTACGCGAACTGTCGGGCTGTTCGGTGCTGATCTACGAACAGACCTGCGCCGCCGAAAAGCGTCGTCGCCGCAAACGTGGCACGATGGTCGATCCGGTGAAGCGGCTGTTTATCGCCGAGGAAGTCTGCGAGGGCTGCGGCGACTGTTCGGTCCAGTCGACGTGCGTCAGCATCGTGCCGAAGGACACCGCACTCGGCACCAAGCGCGCGATTGATCAGTCGAGCTGCAACAAGGATTACAGCTGCGCCAACGGCTTCTGCCCGTCCTTTATCACGGTAAAGGGCGCGGGTCTGCGGAAGGCGAAGACGGCAACGTTCCACGATAGCCTGTTCGCCGACCTGCCGGAGCCGATAGTGTTGGGCGGCAACGTCAACATGATGGTTGCCGGGATCGGTGGCACCGGGGTCATCACCGTCGGGGCCATCCTGAGCATGGCCGCGCATATCGATGGGCTTGCCGCGTCCGCTTTCGACATGACGGGCCTCGCTCAAAAGAACGGTGCAGTGTTCAGCCATTTGCGATTTGCCGCCAGCGTGGGGGACCTGCACAGCCAGAAGCTCGGCGAAGGTGAAGCCGATTTGATGCTCGCGTTCGACCTCGTTGCTGCCCTGTCGGCCGATGCGGTCAGGTCGCTCGGCAAGGGGCGGACCCGCGTCATCGCCAACACCGAAGTGGTTCCGACCTCCGCTTTCCAGTTCAACCGCGATTTCCGGCTGGAGCCCGAAGTATTGCTGGCGCGGCTGCTCAAGGCGATCGGTTCCGATGCAATTCACGTCCTCGATGCGACGGGCATGGCGACCCGACTGATGGGCGACAGCGTTGCMGCCAATATGATCGTCGTCGGCCATGCCGCCCAATCGGGGCTGCTGCCGGTTTCGGTCGCGGCAATCGAGCAGGCGATCACGCTGAACCGGGTGGCAGTGCCTCTCAATCTGCGCGCATTCCGGCTGGGACGGCTGTCGGCTTATGCACCCGACCGGATCGCAGTCACTGCCACGCCCCCGTCACCGCTGCCGGAGACGCTGGACGAAATCGTGGCATTTTGCACCCGCCATCTCACCGACTATCAGGACGCGGCACTGGCTGAACACTATCGCGCTATCGTCGTACGCATCGCCAGCGCGGAATCTGCCGTCGCTCCGGGATCAGAGCGGCTAGCCCGGATCGTGGCAAAGAATCTTGGTTCATTGCTGGCGATCAAGGATGAATATGAAGTCGCGCGGCTACTCACCCTGCCCGCGCTGCATGAGCGGTTGAAGACCCGCTTTGCCGACGGCGCCAAATTTAGCTTCAATCTCGCGCCGCCGATGCTTGGTGGCACCGACCCGGATGGCCGCCCGCGCAAACGTGAATTTCCAGCATGGGCCGTCCTGCCGCTGTTTCGCATACTCAAAGGAATGAAGGGGGTGCGCGGCACGATGATCGATGTTTTCGGCTATTCCGTGGAAAGAAAGGCTGAACGTGCGCTGGCCAGCGATTATGCGGCGCTGGTCGATCGTGTCGCCGCCCGCCTGACCCCGGCAACGATCGATGCCGCTGCAAACGCGCTCGATCTTGTCAGCGGGGTGCGCGGATTTGGCCCGGTCAAGATGGCGGCAATGGCCGAATACGCGCCGCGCCTTGCTGCAGCGGAAGCAGCCTTTGATGGGGAGATCGTCGCGTCTCGCAGTCAGGTCGTGCTGGCATGAAAACCACCAATCCGGTCTTCAACGCAACACGCTCAAACTGGGCGTATTCTGCATGAACACCATGCCCGCGCTGACCACGGCACCGGAGCAACTCAAGCCGATCTGGGACGATTGCGTCCGACTGGTGCAGATGGCCGACGACGCAGGACTCGAAGCTTCCGTGCCGATTGCCCGGTGATAGGGTTATATCGACGATGATTTCGGCCATGCGTCGAACTATGTGCTCGAACCGTTCACCTTCGCCACCAGGCACGCGCCAAGGGTCCATCCGCTGATCGTCGCCAAGCGAGCTGCCCCTCCAGCGCGGTGCCTGCACCATAGGGGATGATCGGCACCCGATGCTCACCGCACAGCCGCATGATAGTCACGATCTCCTCGGTCGTGAGGGGAAAGGCTACCGCATCGGGCGGCATCGTCGCAAAGGGCGCTTCGCTTGCGCCATGCTGCTCGCGCGTCGGCAGGTCGAGCTTGAACCGATCGCCCAACAGCACAGCGATGCTCGACAGGAATACCGATTCAAGCGGTCGCCGCAGTGTCGCCGTGCTTTTCGTTCATGGCGCGCCCTTCGCTCTAACCCGCAAATACCTCGCGGCGCACCCGCAGCCCGGCTTTCTCGCGATCCCAGGTGTCTGCGGTCACCGCCTGCAGTCGAAGATCGTTCTTCAGCACCTTGGCCGAAGGTGTCTTGGGCAGCTCGTCCATGATCCGGATGTAACGGGGGACCATGAAATAAGGCATGGTTCCCATCAGAAAGGTCGCCAGTTCCTCATGGTTGATGGTCTTGCCCGGAACCGGTGCCACGACCACCATTACCTCGTCCTCGGAAAACTCGCTCGGTACAGCGATGGCCGCGCATTCGCGGATGTCGGGATGGGCGCAAACCTCAACCTCGACTTCGAAGGAAGAGATATTCTCGCCGCGACGACGGATCGCGTCCTTCACCCGGTCAACGAAATAATAATAGCCGTCCTCGTCGCACCGGAACGCATCACCTGTATGGAACCAGCCATTGGCCCAGGCCTTGGCCGTCGCCTCCGGATTGCGATTATAGCCGCTGTTCATCGCAAAAGGCCGATCGCAGCGCACCAGCATCTCGCCGATGGAACCGACGGGCACTTCACAATCGTTCGCGTCGACCAGCCGGACTTCGGCACCCGGCCGGACTTTGCCGCAGGTGCCGCGCTTGGTGGGGTTCGCCTCCGACACGATCGGCGACGAGATCTCCGTCATGTTGAAGATTGTATAGATGTCGATGCCGAACCGCTCGGCAAACGCAGGCGCGACATCGGTGAGTGGCACCATGAAGGCCGTGCGCACGCTGTGGTTGCGATCTTCGGGCGAGGGTGGCCGCTTCATCAGGAAATTGGCCATCACGCCGAGCAGGAAGACCATCGTCGACTGGGTTCTCCGGGCGATTTGCCAGAATTGTTCGGTCGAAAACGACTCGATGAGCGCGACCGATGCACCGCGCGCCAGCATCACGAAGGGCGGCCCCATCCCACCGATGTGGAAAATCGGGGCGACGCACATATAGCGGTCGTCCTCTCCCACCATCGGCCAGGATTCGGGACCGGCGTTCGTGAACATGTGCAGATAGGAGGACAGCACCCCCTTCGACGGCCCGGTCGTGCCTGACGTATAGATAATCGACTGAATGTCCCAAGGCTCGATGGGGCGGTCGAGCGGCGCGACACTGTCGCCCACCAGATCGTCGAACCGGTTGACCGGCATGCCGAGGTCCGGCACAGCGCCGCCAGTGGTTACCACCAGCTGCTCGATTTCCGCCAAATCGACCTCGGCCAGCCGCGGCGCGAGATCGGGGTGGACGATCATCAGCTTTGCGCCGGAATTCCTGACGACATGGGTCAGCAAATTGCCGCGATAAGCGGTGTTGAACGGCACGAACACTGCGCCAAGATAATTGATCGCATAAAAAGCGAGCAGGCCATCGCGACCGCTGGGAATGAACGCCGCGACAAAATCGCCCTGCTTGACGCCCAGCTTCTGTAGCCCCGCCGCCTTTGCGATCACGCGACGGCGCAGTTCGGTGAAGCTCCACTCCTCGCCGTCCTCGAAGATAACGTGCGTCTTGTCGGGCCGCTCGGTCGCCCAACGGTCGATCAGATAGTGCAACACGCACGCATTGCGGTTCGGAATACGCGGATCGGTGAAATCGCGCGCGCTGTTTTCGGTGACAATCACATTCAATCTCCTCGACCCTTTTCAGGGAGGCGTGACTCAGTGGTTAGTTGACGCCGATAAGGCGCAGGCAGGCCGTGACGCACTGATCGACGACTTCTTTTCCGGACCGTTTTCCGCCCGGTCGGAAACAATAGCTGATCCAGCTCAGCAGGCCGCCTATCCAGATCGACATCGAGGCCGCGTCCGCCGCCGTGACATAGCCATCGCGCACGCAATCCTCGATCAGTCGTCCGATGCGAAGATCGAATTCATGGCGCAAACGCAGGATGCGCTGTGCATCTGTGCGCTCCAAATTCATCATCTCACGCTGGTACACCAGCAGGTCTTCGTGCCGGGCGACGATGATCTCGGCCGCTTCGCGCAACGAGGCGACGAGCAGATCGAGCGAATTGAGTTCGGTTTCCGCGATCCGATCCAGCGCGGCCAGCGATTCCTGCACACCAATTTCGCAGATCGCGCTGAGGATCGCGCTTTTGCCTTTAAAATATGTGTAAAGGAACGGCTTGGTCGCGCTCAGGCGATCGGCCAGCATTTCCAGTGTCGCCGCCTCATAGCCACGCTCGCAAAACAGCGCGCTCGCTTCTTCGAGGATACGCGCTCTCTTGAAAGCGACAACGCCCGGCTTAATTTCCCGGCCGGTTGGGATGGAAGCAGGTCTGTTCATGGCGACTACGGAATTGGTCATGCGGCCCTTCTTAATATCTCCAGGATATCGGCTGGTGATCTAACAGGTCTTGGATTGGTCCGCCCCCATATATCGAGCATGGTATATTCTGCTACCTTCTGGAACTGATCCTCATGGACCCCGACTTCCTTGAGCGAACGCGGCATGCCGAGCCCACGGATAAACGCATCGAGACTGTCCGACGCGGTTTCGTGCGTGTTGCCCAGACAGGCGTTGATACGCACCTGAGGGGAAGCGTCATATTCAGCATTCCACGCCAGCACCGACGGCGACATGACGCAGGAACAATAGCCGTGTGGCACGTTGCAGGTGCCGCCCAATATGTGGCCGATCGCGTGGCTGGCACCCATCGGCACGCCACCGATGATCGAGATCATCGACTGCCATGCGCCGACCTGACATTTCAGGCGACCCTCGATATCCTTGGGGTCCGCCTTCGAACGGGACAGCCCCTCGACCAACAACCGCAACGCACTGTCGGCGAGGCCGTTGGCGAAGTCGTTCGACTTGTCCGACGCCATCGTCTCAACCGCATGATCGACCGAGCGGACACCCGTCGACAGCCATAGCCAGTCGGGCGTGTAAACGGTCAGCGCCGGATCGAGCACGACCATGATCGGAGCCATCATCCGATGCTCGTAACCCTGTTTGTGCATCGTCACTTCGTCGGTCGAGCCCGACAGCGCGTTGAACTCGCCGCCCGACAAAGTGGTCGGCACGCAGATTACCCGAATGTCAGGACCGACCTTGACCGGATTGACGACCTGTCCTTCTTCGGTGACGTAAGTGCGAAGCGGCTCGAAATCCTTGACCGTGCGCACGTCGTGCTTGAGCAGCAGCGCCACGATCTTGCCCGCATCCGTCACCGATCCGCCGCCGATCGTGACTATCAGGTCGGCACCAACTTGGCGCGCTGCATTGGTGGCGGCCATCACGTCCGACCGGGGCGCATGCGACGCTATTCCGCTGTGCGTTCCCGCATGCCGGTCGCCGAGAGCCTGTTCGATTTGAGTGATTTCGTCGGTTGCTTCGCGCAACGTGGTCGACACCAGCAGAAAAACCTTGCGGGCGCCCATCAACTCTGCCTGTTCGGCAATCGCTTCTCGCGCCGGGCGGCCCATCGTTACCCGCTCTGTAGTGGTAAAAGTCATCTGGCTGGATGCGACGCCACCCGCGACGGTCTCAGTCATCCTATTATCCTTATTGCTGGTTTCAGCCACAGTGACACAGTACACCGCTACTGTACAGTATATTTTCAGACCAGCGGTTTGCGAAATGCTTGACGATCGAATTACCCGTAGGTAGGCGCTGTAAGCGAATTGTGCCGCCTGTTCCCGTTCGCCAATGTGCAACCGTCAAGGTGTCAACGACAAGATCAGGCTCCCCGAAGACAGGAAGCTGGGAGAGTAAGATAGATGAATTCTACGCCGATCCTGTCAGGCCTGATGCAGCAAAATGCACTGACGGTGGACCAGTTTCTGTCATTCGCCGCACAATGGCACACCGATACAGTAGTCGTGGCCAAGCGGGTCGATGGCTCATCCGAACGCTCCAACTATGGCGAGATCGCCTCTCGCGCACGGCAGCTATCGGGAGCACTTCTCGCCGACGGCATCCAACAGGGTGATCGCGTCGCGACGCTGGCGATGAACCACATCCGCCATATCGAAGCATGGTATGGCATCATGGGCATCGGCGCGGTCTGCCACACGGTCAATCCGCGCCTGTTCGATGAACAGATCATCTATATCATCAACCATGCGGGGGACCGCATATTGATGGCCGATGCCGCATTCCTGTTGCTGGTGGCGCGGGTCCTGCCGCACTGCCCGACAATCGAACGGGTTCTGGTCATTCCCGATGGCTCGCCCGAGGCAGCAGGGTTCGCAACCACCGACTATGAACAGTTCCTCGCCTCGGCAGGAGACGCGCAAGCGCCATGGGGCGGCTTTGAGGAATCGACGGCCTGCGGCCTGTGCTACACGTCGGGAACGACCGGCGATCCCAAGGGGGTGCTTTATTCGCACCGGTCCAATTATCTCCACGCGCTCGCCACGCTGCAGCACGCTTTCCTGAACTTATCGGCGCAGGATGTGGTCCTGCCCGCAGTGCCGATGTTCCACGCTAACGCCTGGGGCATCGCCTTTTCCGCACCCGCCGCCGGGTCGAAGCTCGCACTCCCCGGCGCGCGTCTCGACGGGGCGTCGTTGCACCGGCTGATCGAGGAGGAGGGCGTGACCTTCGCGGCAGGCGTCCCGACCGTGTGGCAGGGGCTGCTCCAGCATCTCGAAAAGACCGGCGGCACGCTGAGCTCCGTCAAGCGCATCCTGATCGGTGGGTCCGCCTGCCCGCCCGCGCTGATGCGCGCGCTGGAGGACGATCATGGCGTGGAGGTGCTTCACGCCTGGGGCATGACCGAAACCTCACCGGTGGCGACCAGCAACGCGCCGACTCCGTCGACACTGGCCTTGCCGCGCGATGCCCGCAATGCGCAGGCGCTCAAACAGGGGCGCCCGATGTTCGGACTCGGACTTGCGCTCAAGGATGAGAACGGCGGCATCCTGCCGCATGATGGCAAGACGCCCGGCCATCTGTTGATCCGCGGCGAAACCGTGGCCTCAGGCTATTTCAAGGGCGAGGCCAGCATCGTCGACGAGGACGGCTGGTTCGACACCGGTGACATCGCGACCATCGACACCCACGGCTTCGTCCAGATCACCGACCGGGCGAAAGACCTGATCAAATCGGGCGGCGAATGGATTTCGTCGATCGAGATCGAGAATGCCATGATGAGCCATCCCAAGATCGCGGTCGCGGCAGTGGTCGGCCTGCCGCACGACCGATGGGGCGAACGACCATTGCTCATCGTCCAGTTGAAGGCGGGAGAGACGGCGATCGCCGACGAGATGCTTGGCCATCTGCAGGACAAGATCGCCAAATGGTGGATGCCCGACGAGGTTCGCTTCGTCGACGCGATCCCTCTAGCCGCGACCGGCAAGATCGACAAAAAGTTCATCCGCGCGACGGTGGTCGGGGCGGCGGCGTGAGCGGTCCGCTCACCGGCCTCCGGATCGTCGAGTTCGCGGGCCTCGGCCCGACCCCGTTCGCCTGCATGATGCTGGCCGACATGGGTGCCGAGGTTCTGCGCATCGAACGGCTGGGTGCCGACAATTTCGGCGGCGGTGATGAACGGCATAATTATCTCAATCGCAGCCGCGCCTCGATTGCGCTCGATCTGAAATCCCCGACGGGAGTCGCGCTTGCCCGCGACCTGATCGATCGCGCGGATGTCGCCATCGAAGGGTTCCGCCCGGGCGTGATGGAACGGCTGGGCCTCGGGCCTGATCCGGTGATGCAGACCAATGACCGGCTAATCTATGCGCGCATGACCGGATGGGGTCAGGACGGCCCGCAGGCGAACAGGGCCGGGCATGACATCAACTATCTGTCGATGACAGGCGCGCTTTACCTGATGGGTCCGTTCGACGGCCCGCCAACGCCCCCGATCAACATGGTCGCGAACTATGGCGGCGGCGGTATGTTGATGGTCACCGGCGTCCTTGCCGCCCTCGTTGAGCGTGGGATCAGCGGGCGCGGCCAGTTGGTCGACGCGACGATGATCGACGGCGCATCCCAGATGATCACCCAAATCTATTCCTGGGAGCAGATGGGCCGTTGGCGACCGGGCCGTGGCGGCAATTTGCTCGATGGCAGCGCCTATTTCTACCGCTGCTACGAATGCAGCGACGGCAAGTTCGTCGCCGTTGGCGCGCTGGAACCGCAATTCCACGACAATTTCCTAATAGGCCTTGGGATCGACCCGGCGGGCTATGGCGATCACCTCGATCCAGCATCATGGCCTGAGCGAGCGACGGCCATCGCCGCGATCATCCTCACCCGCACCCGCTCCGAGTGGGTGGACGTCTATAAGGCGGTCGATGCCTGCCTGACCCCGGTGTTGAGCCCGGAGGAGGCAGTGACCGATCCGGCCAATATCGCCCGGCACGTCCATGTCGAGATCGACGGTGCGGTTCAGCCTGCACCCGCGCCAAGATTTGGTCGTACGCGGTCGGAGATATCAAGCGGGCCACCGCTGCCCGGCGAACGCGGTGCCGATCGCCTGCGCGATTGGGGGGTCAATGCGGAGCAGATCGACCGGCTGGTCAGCCAGAACAAGCTGCTGGCGGCCTAAACGGGCGCAATCAGGTTTTGAGGGTTGGCGATAGGATCGGGCGAAAGCCAGTGCCTTCGCGCGCTACCCGGACGAGGTGGTCGCCACCGAAATGCGCGGGGATCAACAGGGCTTCGCGATCGGCAGCCTGACCCAGCACGCGGCGACGGGTTTCGCGCGCCTGTTCGGGATGCTCGCAGAAAATGCTGTTCCATTCGGGTTCGTAGATTTGCGCCGGATGGTGAACGATGTCGCCGCAGAATATGGCATTAGCGCCGTCCGAACTAACATGCATCACCATCGAACCGGGCGTATGACCGGGATGCGCATTGAGCGTGATATGCGGTGCAACCGCGAACCCGTCCTCGGCCCATTCGGCGCGTCCGGCCTCCAAAATCGGGCGAATGCTATCTTCGAACATGCCGGCATTTACGATCGTACCGATCTCGCCCGGCCCCGGCCCCGCAATCAGCGGGTCCCAATACTCCCGATCACCGATCGGGAGAATATAGCGCGCGTTGCGGAATGTCGGTTCCCATTTTCCGTTAACCAGCCGCGTATTCCAGCCGACATGATCGACATGAATGTGCGAGCAGACAACGATGTCGATATCCTCGGGCTGGAAGCCCGCGCGGGCAAGATTGCCGAGGAAATCGGTCTGCAGATTGCCGAAGATCGGGAGGTTTGGTCGGTCCTTATCGTTCCCCGCTCCGGTGTCGAACAGGATGCGTTGAGTGCCGGTATCGAGCACCCAACTCTGCAGGAACGCAAACAGCTTGCCCTGGCCCGGGTCGTAAAAGTCGGGGACGAACTCTTGCTCGTGCGGGTCCCACCCTTCGGGCGTGAACCCTGAAAAGAGTTCGCCGGGGGATGAAAATGTTCCGCGCCACTCTTCGATGCGGTGAACCCGAACATCGCCAATGCTGAAGCGATCCATTTTAGCTCCCGACGAAAGCGACGGTCAGGTTGGCCTCAGAAGTTGAAGCCAACCGTCGCGCCATAGGTTCGCGGCGGCATCACCGATCCGACGCGTGGGAAAGCATAAGTCGCAGCTGCAACGATATTATTCGCAATCACGAACTTGTCGGTCAGGTTCTTGACCCAGGCACCGACCGTGAAACGATCATCCCGAGCATGGAAAGTTAAACCCGCATTGGCGAGGAAATAAGACTTCTGCTCTGCATCGCGGTTGTTGAACTCGCTGAAATACACCAACGACTGCCACTTGGCATCGCCGTTGATCGTGACCTTGCTGTCGCCGAACGGAATATCATAGGCAAAACCTCCGCCGAACGAATATTTTGGCGCGTTGGGTAGGCGTTTGCCACTCAGGTCGACGAGGCCGGGGTCTGACGGACAAGTAGCGTAGGAGATGCTCGGACGCGCCGGAAAGGCCGCGCCGTAATAGGCATTACAGAATTTCTTGAACTTGGCGTTTAGGTACGAAGCGTTGGCATTGATCGAGAAATTATTCGTGACCTTGCCCTCGAGTTCGAGTTCGCCACCGAAGTTGCGCGCGGACGCGGCGTTGATCGTCTGGACGATGCTGTTGGAATTGACGAAACTAACCTGCAAATTACTGTAATCATAATAGAATACCGCGCCGCTGAACAAGATGCGGTTGTCGAACAGCTTCTGCTTGAACCCCGCTTCGTAGCTCCACACCGTCTCCGGATTGACCGCAGCGTCGGTGCTTCCGACGTTGATAACACCCGACTTGAAGCCCTTGGTGACACTTGCATAGACCATCGTCGTGTCGGTCGGGCGATACTCGATCAGGGCCTTTGGCGTAATCGACGACCAGCCCTTCGACACGTCGGTCGGGATGTTGATCCCGATAGCGTCGAAACGGAAATAGCCGACACCCTTGCGATGCTCGTAATTATAACGCGCGCCGGCAGTTAACTTGACGGTCGAGGTCAGGTCGAAAGTACCCTGCAGATAGGCCCCATATGCATCGATCTTCACTTCACCGTTCTGTTCATATGCACCGGCGTCGAAGGTATTGGCTGGCAGGCCGAACAACACGCCGAGGTTGGTCGTAGGCACCAGAACCTGACCATTAAGCTTTTCGTGAAAGTACATCGCACCGCCGAGCAGGGTGAAGCCGTTGCCCTGGTAGTTGACCGTGACTTCCTGGCTCGCCGAGCGGCTCTTTTCGACATAATTATTCTGGCCTGCGACGTTCACTTGTGACGAGTCGAGATCGTCGCGCTGGAAGCGGTCAAACGTGCGGTAGGCAGTGATCGTCTTGATCGAGGCGTTGCCCAGATCGAAGTCCAGAGTGCCGGTTGCGCCATAACCCTTGCGACGGTTGATCGCTTCTTGATCGGAATAGATGTTACGCAGGTTAGGGTTTTCGCCGATCGAATTGTAATAGCCGATGATCGTTTGGCCCCCGATCGCGGTGTGCGGCATGCCATTTTCAGGCACGACCGACGGTCCGAAATAATGGAACGCGTAGTTATTATCGTTCTCATGGAAGTGATCGAGAACCACGGTCGCCTTGATAGTGTCGCTCAGCTTGCCGATGACCGTGGCGCGCAGTGAATAGGCATCGCGATCGTCCACGTCATCGCCGGTGAACAAATTCTTGCCATAGCCGTCGCGCTTTTCATACTTCCCGGCGATACGTACCAGAAGCCTGTCGTCGCCGGTGACGCTGCCGCCGATGGCACCTTCGAGAATCTTGGTGCTATAATTGCCATAGGTAGCCCGGAAATAACCCTTCAGCTCTTCCGTCGGCTTTGCAGTGACCATATTGATCGCACCCGCAGTCGCACCGCGGCCGTAAAGGATCGACTGGGGGCCGCGCAGCACTTCAATCTGTTCAAGATCGAAAAAGCCGCTGAGCTGTTGCGCCGGACGAGGCAGGAGAGCGGCGTTCTGCAGGAATGCAACCGCGCCTTCGCCGCCGATATCGAAATTGTTGAGCCCTACCCCGCGAATGAAGGTGCGGTTGACGCCGAATTGATCACCAATCGAGACGTTGGGGACGACCACCTGAAGATCGCCGATGTTCTGGATGCCACCGGGGCCAATATCGTCGCCCTTGATCGCTGTAACAGCAGCGGCAATGCGGCTCAGCGGGGTGTTCGTCCGCGTCGCCGTTACGATGATGTCGGTCGGCTCGGCGACATCAGCCGCCGCGTCCGGCGCAGCGGTTGCCTGCGCAATCGCGCTGGTTGGCGCAAGGAGCAGCATGGCCAACGTGGCGTGGCAAAAATATTGAACGTGGCTTTTCATTCGACTCCCCTAAAATTTGCTCTGCGTATCGCCGCAGCAGTCTTATATACTCGCTGGTATATCTAGCATTCTAACGGTAATCAAGCGGCTATTAGGATGAAATCGAGTAGGACCTGGATGGCTCACTCTGGACCGATCAACGAAGGCGATTTCGCTCTGATCAAGACCGAAACGATGGTGCGCAGGATGGGCGATCTTTCGCATTTCTCACTGACGGCGTCAGGTGCGTGCTCGCGGATTGGAGCTCTCGCCGGCTGGCCTCTGGCACCGTTCCTGTCGGCCGAAACGCACGCTTAAAGTGCGCCGGTGCTGCAATCTTCATAAAGCCGGACAAATGCTTAGACTTTTACGCCAGGGAAAGCCTGGCTTCTTGAGTTGGCGCCGTAAAAGCGAATGCCAGCCATTGAGCCGCCGGACCTGCTGCCCGTTTCCTGGACCGTTTTGAGCCGGGAAATTCCAGTTTAGGATTGACGGTCAGGTGACGGAGGTGAACGCTGAAGAGATCGAAGTTCACTGATGCGCAGATCGCGTTCGTGTTGAAGCAGGCCGAGGATGGCACGACGATCGGTGAGGTTTGCCGCAAGGCCGGGATCAGCGACGCGACATTTTATGCGTGGCGCAAGACATACGGCGGGCTGATGCCGTCGGAGATGCGGCGGCTGCGGCAACTCGAGGATGAGAATGCCAAGTTGAAGCGACTGGACGCGCGGATGGCGATGGCCGCATCCCGGACATGCTGCCACGTGCCAGCATGACAATGGCGTTCGATTGTCATTTCGGGCAGCGGAGCGCGGGACGTGCGACCCCAGGCGATCCGCATATGCGGACTCCCGCCCCCCCCCCCTGCGGTGAACCTAAAAGAGACTGCTATTTTTGATGGTGCGGGCGGTCGGAATCGAACCGACACTCCTTGCGGAACCGGATTTTGAGTCCGGCGCGTCTACCAGTTTCACCACGCCCGCACGATCCCGGCCAGGCCGGGAGCGCGCAGTTAACCGGGCCTCGCCGCAATTTCAACCCGCGCGCCGTCGATAGGAGCCTGTGCAGGCAGGCGGGGAGTGCCTTCGCCAGATCGGATCATATTTCGCCCCAGCCCGGATTTCAGCGCAGTTCCCGTCATTTGGCGCAATCATGAAGTTGCGTTCATCTTAGAGACAGATTGCGCACTCTAGCGCCCAAAAATCGCGCGGTGACCGCCAAGCAATCGCGAAGTGTCGGTGTACGACAGATCAGAATTATGGCTGCCGACCCGTTGTTATCGATATCACCTACGCTGACCGATATCGCCGCCCTGCATCAGTTATATGTCGGCCTTGTTTCTACTGAAAACGAGAGCATAGAGGGTGCAGAACAATTCATGTATTGCTGTTGACGCCACCGACAATCGCGCTAATGGGCTATATATCCAGTTTGGAGGTAATTATGGCTGACGACACTTCAGATCTCAACGCAACCGAGCTCGCGACCGAGCTGACCATTGCGTGGCTTGGCAACCCCAACAATCGGGTTTCCGCCGATGAAGTGCCGGCCTTTCTGCAAAAGATGCATGCGACCGTAACTGCGCTCGCCAGCACCGGCACCGAGGAAGCGGCACCGGAAGCGACGACCGAACATGTTCCCGCCGTCACCGTGCGCAAGTCGCTCGCGTCGAAGGACCACATCATCTCGCTGATCGACGGCAAGCCCTACAAGACGCTGCGCCGTCATCTGTCGGGTCATGGCCTGACCCCGGACGATTACCGCGCACGCTATGGTCTGAAGTCGGATTATCCGATGGTCGCCGAAACCTATTCGGAGGCGCGTCGCGCCATGGCAAAGAAGATCGGCCTCGGTCGCAAGCCGGGCCCGCGCAAGGCAGCTGCCCCGACCGACGGCACCGCAGCCCCCAAGGCACCGCGCGGCCGTCCGAAGAAGACTGTCTGAGCTTTTCGGAACGTCACAGCAAGGGCGGGCAACCACATGGTTGTCCGCCCTTTCTTTTTCCACGTGAGAAACGTGGAAACCCGCGCGCGGATCCGCCATCGGGAGAGATGACGGAACGACTGTTTCGGCCAATCCGCCGCTCAGCCGCCCTGAACCGATGACGAGCTGGAAACCGACCATGACCGACGGACCGCCTGGAGTGAGACTGGAAGAGCGGGTGGTGCCGTTTCCGGCCTCGATCAGTGGGGAAGCGCGATCGGCACTCGAACGTCTCGTGCGTGACGATGGGATGCCGCTCAACGCGCTGCACGTAATGCCGCCGCCCGAAGATCATGATGCATGGAGTCGCATCAAGCAGGCGGTCGATGCGCAATATGCCAGGGCCGTGGAGGGGCTCGCAGGAAGCCTCCGATCCACCGTCAGGACAGTCGAGGCCGGCACTGCGACCATCCATATCGCGACGCCGGCGACATCGGCCGTGACTGATCGCGCCTATATCGATCTCCATGGCGGGGCGCTGACGTTCGGCGGCGGCGATGCCTGTCGCGCCGGGGCACGGATGCAGGCCGATCAGCACGGCGTCCTCTGCTACGGCATCGACTATCGCCTGCCGCCCGAACATCCCTATCCCGCGGCGCTCGACGATTGCATGACGGCCTATCGCTACGCCCTCGACCGCCATGAGCCGGAGGACATCATCGTCGGCGGCAGATCGGCGGGCGGCAACCTCGCCGCCGCGATGATGCTTAGGGCGCGGGACGAGGGCCTTCCGATGCCGGCGGCCCTGGTGCTGCTGTCGCCGCAACTGGACCTGACCGAGTCCGGCGACAGCTTTCAGGTCAATCGCATGGTGGACGTGGTCCTGCCGGGGTCGCTTCAGTCGAACAATCGGCTCTACGCGAATGGGGCCGATCTCACGCATCCCTATATTTCGCCGCTTTTCGGCGACGTCACCGGCTTTCCCGCCACTTTTCTCCAGAGCGGCACGCGCGATCTTTTCCTGTCGAATGCCGTCCGGCTGCATCGCCTGCTGCACCGCGCACGGGTGCCGGTGGAACTGCATATTTTCGAAGCGATGCCGCATGGCGGGTTCATGGGCGGCACGCCCGAGGACCGGGAACTGACGGAAGAGGTTGCTCGCTTTGTCCAGTCGCATTGGCGGACTCCCACTGCCGGGACCGTATAGTAGGGAAGCCTATCGGGCGTTTCGCGTCCGCCGATCGAGAGGCGGAGCAACGCCGCCTCGGTCGCCCCTGCCGCGGGCGGAAGGGACCCTAAACCGAAACGGTAACGCCCCATCCGCGAAGCTGAACGAAGCCCGCGACCGGGCGACAGATCGCGACACTTTCGCGGGTAAAACGGCACAATTCTGCAACAGGCGGGTTCCAGTACATCCATGGCGCCCAACGAGGGGCCAAGGAGTGAGAAAAGGAGTTTGTAATGCGTAAGGTACTGATCTCGATCGCAATGCTGTCAGCGACGATGGCCGCCGTTCCGGCTTCCGCTCAGGCATGGCGCATGCAGCCGCGGGTCCAGCGCGAAATCCAGCAGGACATCAACCAGCTGCAGAACCAGATCCAGCGTGCGCAGCAGCGCCGCACCATCTCGCAGCGCGAGGCGATCGGCCTGCGCCGCGACGCGACCAACCTGCAGCGCACCTACAACAATTATCTGCGCGGCGGCCTCAACCGCACCGAGGTGTCCGCGCTCCAGAACCAGGTGAACCGCATCCACCTGAAGCTGCGCCTGGAGCGCCGCGACTGGGACGGCCGTCGCGGCTGAGGCTTGCGCCGGACGTAGATGAGGAGGGGCGTCACCACGGTGGCGCCCCTTTTCTGTGTGGCCGACGCAAGCCCCGTAGTCACGACACCCCCTCCCGAGGAACACGCCTTTGCAAGAGTAATGGTCCCCCATTCCTGCGCATGCCTGACCGGCACGGCGTCGCTCCTCCTTGTGATCCTATAGGATTCTCTATACTTGTCCGACAATAAAAGGGAGAGGACATGATGAGGAAGAGAATCATTGCCACGCTGCTGGCATGCGTGGCCATGGGACCATTACCGGCGCTGGCGCAGACCCAGCCGGCCGCCCCGGCGGCAACGCTGACGATCCATGCCGACCAGCCCGGCGCGACGATCGATCGCCGCATCTTCGGCCAGTTCGCCGAGCATCTCGGCACCGGCATCTATGGCGGCGTCTGGGTCGGGCCAAATTCGAAGATCCCCAACACCCGCGGCATGCGCAACGATGTCGTCGCGGCGCTGAAGGCGCTTCAGGTGCCCGTCGTGCGCTGGCCCGGCGGCTGCTTCGCCGACGAATATCACTGGCGGGAGGGCATCGGCCCGCGCAACCAGCGCCCCACCAAGGTCAACACCCATTGGGGCGGCGTGACCGAGGACAATGCGTTCGGCACGCATGAATTCATGGATTTCGCCGAGCAGATCGGCTCCGAAGTCTATGTCTCGGGCAATGTCGGGAACGGCACCCCGGCCGAGATGGCCGAATGGGTGGAATATATGACCGCACCCGCCGGCAGCCTCGCCGATCTGCGCGCGAAGAACGGCCACAAGGCGCCGTGGAAGCTCGAATGGTTCGGCCTCGGCAACGAGCTATGGGGCTGCGGCGGCAATATGCGCCCCGAATATGCGGCCGACGTGACCAAGCGCTATTCGACCTTCGTCAAGCTGCCCAAGGGCACGAAGACGATGAAGATCGCCAGCGGTGCCACGCACAATGCCGAGCCCTGGGCCGAATATAACTGGACCGAAGTGATGATGCGGGAGGCCAGCAAGGAAATCGACGGCACCGGCGTCCATTATTACACCTTCCCGGGCGGCGAGCGGCACAAGGGATCGGCGACCGATTTCGACGAGGAAGCCTGGGCCCGCACGCTGTCAAAGACGATGCTGATGGACGGCTATCTCGACGGCCATGAGAAGATCATGGACAAATACGACCCCTCCGGAAAGAAGATCCTGGCGGTCGACGAATGGGGCGCCTGGCACGATCCGACGCCGGGCAGCAACCCGGGCTTCCTGCAGCAGCAGAACACGCTGCGCGACGCGGTGGTCGCCGCGCTCAACATCAACATCTTCGCCAAGCATGCGAAGCGCGTGAAGATGGCGAACATCGCACAGATGGTGAACGTGCTCCAGGCGATGATCCTGACCGACGGGCCGAAGATGGTGCTGACGCCCACCTATCAAGTGTTCGAGATGTACAAGCCGTTCCAGGACGCCACCTTCGTGCCGATCGATCTCAAGTCGAGCTGGTATAACAAGGATCAATGGGCGATCCCGGCGGTCAGCGCCTCGGCGGCCCGCGGCACCGACGGCCATCTCTATATCGCGCTGGTGAACGTCGATCCCAACCGGCCGGCATCGGTCTCGGCCGCCCTGGCCGGCGTCACCGGCACCAGCGTCACCGGCCGCATCCTCACCGCCGCGACCATGCAGGCACACAACGACTTCGGCGCGCCTGACGCGGTCAGGCCGGCCGCCTTCAGCGGGGCGCAGATCGCGGGCGGCACGCTGAACGTCAGCATCCCGGCCAGGTCGGTGGTGATGCTTCAGGTGCAATGAGCCGGAAGCGGGGTGCGCCGGTGGCGTACCCCGTCATGGCGGGGTGCCTGAGCCCCGCGCCAGCCCGGAATCAACCCTCCTGTCCCCCAGGTGACCTGCGCAATTTCCCCGGGGCCACATCATTCGACCTTCCCCTTGCCGTCAGATCGGAACGCAAAGCCGGTAGGCACCACGTCGCTTGATTGCTAAGCGCCCGGTGCACAGGGCAATTCAGGGTGGAGCGTTGATGACTACCGGTTCCGGTCCAGACAGTAACGCCGCCTCCCCCTATGCCAAGCCGCGCGCAATCCAGTCTCTGGACGAATGCTATTTCTATCACACGATGGACGTTCCGGGCCACGGCACCATCAAGGGCGAATGGGACCTTCGGGGCTCGGTCGATGACTATCTCGGCCACTTCGATTTCGCGAACAAGCGCGTCCTCGATGTCGGCGCAGCCTCCGGCATCCTGAGTTTTCATATCGAAAAACAGGGCGCGGACGTCGTCTCGTTCGATCTTTCGGAGAATTTCGACTGGGACATCGTTCCCTTCGCCGACAATAACAACGACGCGACGCGCAGCGAGCGTCGCAGCCATCTTCGCAAGATCAACAATGGCTATTGGCTATGTCATCAGGCCTTCCAGTCGAAGGCGCGGATGGTGAATGGCGTGGTCTATGATATTCCGCGCTCCATCGGGCCGGTGGACGTGGCCGTTTTCGGAAGCATCCTGCTTCACTTACGCGATCCGTTTCTCGCACTCGAAAATGCGGCACGCCTCACGCAGGAAGCCATCATCGTCTCGGATCTCTCGCCCTTCGGCAAATTCGCCAGCAGGTTCAAGAGAAACCCCAAATTCATGCCGCGCGGCCTGAAGCCGAACGGAATCAATGACGGATGGTACAGGCTTCCGCCCTTGCTGGTGCGCGAATATCTCGCGATCCTGGGCTTCAAGAACAGCGTGTTGACGTGGAACAACTTCAGATACGGCAACCGTATCCGCCCGATCTACACGATTATAGCGCGCCGATGATGTAACTACCGCCGCTCAGGATTTGGGCCTGGTATAGGGAACGAACTCGCCCAGCGTCACGAAACCGTGCTCGATCCGCGACGCGTTATCCAGCAGCCGGATCGAATCCAGGCTGCAGAGCTGCGATCCGCTCGTCCGGCTGACCAGGATGTCGTCGCTGTCCAGCGATTCGGCCCCGATGCGCGGCCGGTTCACATAAAGCGTACCGCCGACCTCATAGACGATGGCGGTCCCGTCGATCACCTGGCTCGACCCGATGGCCGGCTGGCTGAGGCAGTTGACGGGCGCGCCCGCGACACGCCCGGCGATCGCCTTCGCAAGCGCCGCCTCGCCCGCCTTGTTGTCGCGCTGTGCCGCGATGGCCGGCATGGCCGCCCCGATCAGGGCCGCGCCGAGGATGAGATAAGGCAAACGCATGATCATCTTCCCGTTCCAGTTGATGAAGGGAAGATGGTGGCAGCCGCCCCGGCTTTCCAGCCAAACCTTGGTATGGCCGCCCCGCCCGGCCCAGCCGCCGGGCGGGGCGCACAGTCTATTCGAACGTCTCGGCGAGCTGCTCGGTCGAAACCCCCTTGGGGTCGGGGCCGAAGCGGTTCGGGCCGTTGGTGCCKGCGCTGCAATACCAGACGAGCAGCACGATCCCGCAGATCAGGCCGACCAGGAACGCCAGCCCGCCCACGATGGCGAGGGCCGGCATACCGCCGGCCATACTGCCGAACATGATCGCGAAGCCGAGCACATAAGGAAGCAGCGGCAGCAGGATCCACCAGCCGCTGCGGTCGATATCGTGCAGGCGCCGCACCGAAACCGCCAGGCCGGGGATGAACGTGGCGAGGATGAAGAGATTGGCCAGCACGCCGCCGGTGACGGCTGCGCCATAATTATAGACGCCCGGCACCGCGCCCGGCCCGACATTGGTCCGGCCACCAAGGCCAAGCACCGAATCGAGAATGCTGAGGATGATCGACGCCACGACGACGAACAGGATCCACATCCAATATTCCTTGCGCCGCGACCTGCCGTTGAACTGCGCGTAGCGCTTAAGCGGCAACAACATCCATTCCATTGCTGTCTCCCATTCGTCCCGCGCCTGTCGCGCGGCGCAAACCTGCGCCCAAAAAACCGGGACGGCAATGTCGGAAAGCGGAGATGGGCCGGCGCTCAGTCGAACACGCGCGACAGCCGCTCGACACCATCGGGATCGAGCGGGTCCGGGCCATAACGATTGTCGCCCTTCGTGCCCGGAAGGCACATGAAGACGATCATCACCAGCCCGCCGATATAGGGAATGAAGCCGAGCAGGACGAACCAGCCGGTGAGATCCTGGTCGTGGAACCGCCGCACGGAAACGGCGAGCGACGGCACGATGATCGCCAGCCAGGCAATGATCCCCACGCCGAAGAACAGGAAGATCGCGACCGGAGACGCCATAGTTTCCGGATTCGCCCTAAAATCCATGAACGCGAACATGGCAAAAACGACCAGCACCACGGCCACCGTCAGGCCCAGGCTGAACATCCAATATTCCATCCGCCGCGACCGGCCGGTGAAATCGGCATAGCGCTTCAGCGGCAGCAACATCCAATACATGACCGACACCCCCAGAAAGCCACAGCCGGACGACGCGCCCAGGGGTCATGATGACGGCGGCGACCACGCCCGGCAAGCCTCGCAGCATGGGCAGCGTCCAGCCTTGGGCGTTCTCTATGAACGCAGCGCGATCGATAACAGGTGACGTGCTCCCCTGAGTGTTACCACTCAGAGATAGAGTCCTTGCCCTTTGTGCGGGCTGGTTGCTGACATGGCAACGGCCATGGGGGCATGCCCCCATGGCCGTTGGCCGGCGATCTCGGCGGGAGTTTTTCCGCCCAGTTTCGAGTGTGGCCTGACGTTGTTGTAGTCGTCACGCCAGGCCGCCAGTACCCGGCGCGCATGCGCTAGTGACCGGAACAGCGTCTCGTTGAGACATTCGTCGCGCAAGCGGCCGTTGAAGCTCTCGACGAAGGCATTCTGCGTCGGCTTCCCCGGCGCGATGTAATGCCATCCCACCTTGCGCTCCTCGGCCCATTTG